>DAINBW010000009.1:0-15981 GCA_036732745.1 Spirochaetales bacterium
CACGGCCGCGGCCGCCTTCCTCAAGGACGCCAAGGACTACGTGCTCCGCTTCGAGCGCGGCCGGGTCGAGGACTGGGTCGCCGCCAAGGCGAAGAACTTCGCCGCCGGCGCCGCCGCCGACGTCGCCAAGGCCGCCAAGGCCGCCGGCGTCGAGGCCAAGTCCGCCGGGCCCTTCCCCCTCAACTACGGCGACCTGGCCTTCAACATCTACGGCCAGACCGTGCCCCTCTTCAAGACCGTCAACGTCGACGCCGCGCCCGAGCTTTCCGGCGCCGCCTCCAGCGAGAAGTTCCTCGCGGCCGCCTTCGGCCTCGCGCCCGGCGCCGTGTCCGAGCCCCTCGTCCTCGGCGACAACGTCATCGTGCTCAAGGTCAAGGAAGCCGGCGCCGCCCTCGACGAGGATCTCTCCGGCATCTCCCTCTATTACCCCTACTTCTACCAGCAGAAGCTCGACGGCGAGGTTCGCGAGATTTTCCTGAAGAGCCCCAAGCTCAAGGACAATTTCATGAACGTCTTCTTCAAGTACTTCAGCCCCAAGCAGTCCTGACGCCCATGGATGGAGTCGGCCCCGAAATCCTGGAAACGGGCGGGGCCCGCAACGTCCGCCATCGGGGCCGCCTCCTTTACTCGGAGCGCGGCCCCGCTCTCATTCCGGCGCGCGCCGCCGCCGCCGTCGAACTCGGGCCCGACCGCCTCTACCTGGTCGCCTCCCCGGCGCTTTGGTACGGCGTGCCCGAACTGCTCGCCCGCCTCGAGCCGGGCAGCGCCCTCCTGTGTATCGAGCTCGATCCCGCGCTCGCCTCCCTGTCCCGCCGCGAGGCGCCGCCCGGGCTCCTCGACGACCCCCGCCTGGCCTTCGTCGAAAGCGCGGATCCCGAACTCCTCCTCGCGCGCGCCGCCGAACTCGGCTCCTTCAGGCGCTGCCTGCCCCTGCGGCTTTCCGGCGGCGAGGCCTTCCACGCCGAGGCCTACCGCCGCGCCGCAGCGCTCCTCCAGGCCGAACTGGCGGCCTCGTGGAGAAACCGCGCCACCCTGATGGCGATGGGACGGCTTTGGGCGCGCAACATCTTCAAGAACCTCGCCGCCCTCGGAAAAATCGCGCCGGCCCCGCCGCCGCGCCTTACGAAGCCCGTCTTCGTCTGCGGCGCCGGCCCATCCCTCGAATCGGCGCTCCCCTTCCTCGCCGAGCGACGCGGCGACCTGGCCCTCGTCGCCTGCGACACCGCCCTGCCTTCCCTCCTGGCCTCCGGACTCGAGCCGGACCTCGTCGTCTGCCTCGAGGGACAGGCCCACAACCTCGCGGACTTCACCGCCGCCTGCGGCCGGCCCATTCCGCTCCTCGCCGACCTTTCCTCCCATCCCGCGACCTTCCGCGCGCTTTCGGGGCCGAAACACCTGACCCTCGTGCGGATCGCGCCCGGCGGCTTCATGGCGCGCCTGGCCGCGCTCGGACTCCCTTGGCTGGCCGCTCCGCCCCTCGGTTCGGTCGGCGTCCACGCGGTCCACGCGGCGCGGCGCCTCGGCCCCGGTCCCGTCCTGGCCGCGGGCCTGGACTTCGCCTACGAGCGCGGCAAGACCCACGCGCGCGGCGCACCCGCCCTCCTGGCCGAAGAGCGCCGCCAAACGCGCCTGTGCCGCTTTCCCGGCCAGTTGGGCGCCGCCTTCAAGCCGGGAGCCAGACCAGCCGCCCCGGGCTCGGCCCTTCTCACGGATCCCGTCCTCACGGCCTATGCCGCCCTCCTCGCCGAAGAGGCGGCCGCCCCCGGGCCGCTCCTCCTCGACCTCCGCGGCCGCGGCCTGGCCATCGGCGGCCGGGCCGCCACCTATGCCGAGGCCGCCGCCCTGCTCGATGCGGCGCGCGGACCCCGCCCGGCGGACCCCGCCCGAGGCGCCGCGCCGGCTCCCGGCGCCGCCACCGCCGCGGACATCGGCGCGGCCTTCATCGCCGAGGAAGGCCTCCGCCTGTCCCGACTCGTGGCCGCGCTCAAGGGACGCGAGTCCCTGGACGGCCGCGCCTTCCTCGAGCTCGTGGCCGGCTCCGATTATCTCCTCTGGCCCTTCCCCGACGCCCACCGCCTGCGGGCGCTGCCGCAGGACCTCCTCAACCGCTTGCTCGTCGAGGCGGAGTACTGGCGTTGGAAGTTGGGCGACATCGTCTCAGGCGGAGACTCAGGGTAAGGGGACCGCCGGCGCCCCCCGCCGGAGCCCGCGGCCCCTGCCTGGGAACGGCCGCGCGGCGGCCGCGGCGCGGGCCGAAGTCCTTAGTCGACGAAAAAGCCGGACGCGCGGCCCGGTGGCCCGCTTCGTCCGGCATTGTCTTTGCGCGAGACTGGTCTAGCGCGGCGCGCGTACCCTTAGCGTTCCTTTTCCTCGTTCTCGCGCAAGACTCGTCTTGCGCTCAAGGGTCTTAGCGTTCCTTTTCCTCGTTCTCGCGCAAGACGGCCAGGAAGGCTTCCTGCGGGAGTTCCACGTCGCCGACCATCTTCATGCGCTTCTTGCCTTCCTTCTGCTTCTCGAGAAGCTTGCGCTTGCGCGAGATGTCGCCGCCGTAGCACTTGGCCAGGACGTCCTTGCGCACGGGGTTGATCGTCTCGCGCGCGATGACGCGGCTGCCGATCGCGCCCTGGATGGCGATCTTGAACTGCTGGCGGGAGATGGCGCCCTGGAGGCGTTCGCAGGTCTTGCGGGCGCGCTCGTAACCGCCCGGCTCGTAGATCAGCTGGGAGAGGGCGTCCACGAGCTTCTCGTTGATGAGGATGTCGAGCTTGGCGAGCTTCGTGGGCCGGTAGCCGATGAGCTCGTAGTCGAAGCTCGCGTAGCCGCGGCTCGTGGACTTGAGCTTGTCGTAGAAGTCGAAGAGGACCTCCGCGAGGGGCATCTCGAAGACGAGCTCCACGCGCTTCTCGTCGAGGTGGGTGAAGGAGACCTGGACGCCGCGCTTGTCGTGGCAGAGCGTGTTCAGGTTGCCGATGTAGGCGATGGGCGTGATGATCTGCGCCTTGATGTAGGGCTCCTCGGCTTCCTCGATGCGCGAGGGGCCGGGGTAGTCGGCGGGGTTGTCGATGAAGACGGTCTCGCCGGAGGTGAGCTTGAGGCGGTAGCGGACCGAGGGCGCGGTCATGATGATCGCCTGGTCGTATTCGCGCTCCAGGCGCTCCTGGACGACCTCGAGATGGAGGAGGCCGAGGAAGCCGCAGCGGAAGCCGAAGCCCAGGGCGACCGAGTTGTCCTTCTCGTAGACGAGGGAGGCGTCGTTGAGCTTGAGCTTCTCGAGGCCCTGCTTGAGCTCCTCGTAGTCGGCGGCGTCCATCGGGTAGATGGAGGAGAAGACGACGGGCTTGACCTCGCGGAAGCCCGGCAGGGGCTCGAGGGCGGGCGAGGCCGCGTCGGTCACGGTGTCGCCGACGCGCACGTCCGAGACGGTCTTGATGCCGGCGGTGATGTAGCCGACCTCGCCGGCGCCGAGGTTCTCGGTCTTGGCAAGCGTTATGCGGAACTGACCGGTCTCCTCGACGACGTACTCGGAGTCGTTGTTCATGAGCCGGATCTTCTGGCCGGGGACGATCGAGCCGCCGAAGAGGCGCAGGTGGACGATGACGCCGCGGTAGGGATCGTAGTGGGAATCGAAGATGAGGGCGCGCAGCTGGTCCTCGTCGCGGCCCTTGGGGGCGGGGATGCGGGCGACGATGGCCTCGAAGAGCTCGTCGACGCCGGTGCCGTGGCGGCCGGAGACGAGGAGGGCCCCGTCGGGATCGAGGCCGAGGTCGTGCTCGATCTGGCGGCGGATCTCGTCGGGGTTGGCGGCGGGCATGTCGATCTTGTTGATGACGGGGATGATCTCGAGATCGTGCTCGAGGGCCATGTACATGTTGGAGAGGGTCTGGGCCTCGACGCCCTGGGTCGCGTCGATGAGGAGGATGGCTCCCTCGCAGGAAGAGATGGCGCGCGAGACCTCGTAGGAGAAATCGACGTGGCCGGGCGTGTCGACCAGGTTGAGGGTGTAGGTCTTGCCGTCCTTGGCCGTGTAGTCGAGTGCGACGGCCTGGCTCTTGATCGTGATGCCGCGTTCGCGCTCGATGTCCATGTTGTCGAGCATCTGGTCCTGCATCTTCCGCTGGTCGATGACGCGGGCCTTTTCGATGAAGCGGTCGGCCAGGGTGGACTTCCCGTGGTCGATATGGGCAATGATGCAGAAATTGCGGATGAGAGCGGGGTCGCGCATGTGGCCATGGTACCTGAAATTCCCCTCTTTATCAATACAAGGCCGGACCGCGGCCCCGGCGGGCCCGCTCGGGCGGTCCGGGCAATGGTTTTTTCCATTGCCCCCGACCCTCGCGCGTAGTAGTATTGATCCGTGCCGACACCGACTCGGCCCTTAGGAGGATCCATGCTCGACACCCTTGAATATACCGACGTTCCGGGAAATCGCCGCGACCACGCGATCACCATCTATTCCCTTTCCACCTGCGGTTTTTGCAAGCGATGCATCGCTTTCCTCAAGGACTTGGGTTTCGCCTATAGATATATCCACGTCGACCAAATTCCCCTTGAAACGAAGACCGAGGTCAAGCGCATCCTCAAGGAGCGCTTCAAGGACGACGTCGCCTTCCCCTTCGCGATCATCGACGAAAAGGATCACCTCGTCGGCTTCATCGAGGCCGACTGGAAGCGGACCCTCGGCCTGTAGCGGGGAAATGCATGAGCGACAAAACGCTTGAAGAAACCCGGAAGTTCGCCGCCATGGTCGCCGCGAAGCAGGGCTGGGTCGTCAATCCCGACGAGGAATTCACCGCGTCCCTGGCCGAAGGCCTGACGACCAACTACAACCGCTATGGCTATTATCTTTGCCCCTGCCGGGACTCCGACGGTTCCCGGGAGACCGACAAGGACCTGATTTGCCCCTGCGCCTACTCGTGGAAGGACATCGAGGAGCACGGCCACTGCTTTTGCGCCCTCTATCTCTCCAAGTCCTTCGCCGCCGGCGGCAAGTCGCCCGGTGGGATTCCGGATCGGCGTTTCGCCAAGTAGGCGAAGGCGCGGCTACGCGGCGATCGGCGCCCCCTTGAGGGGCTTGAGAGGAAGGCCCGCTCCGGCTACTATCATAGGTCCCGATGACCTACCTTGACTGGGCGAGCACAAGCCCCCCCAACCGCGACCTCCTCATCGAGGCGGCCGAGCTCGCCGCCTCCCATTACGGCAATCCCTCGAGCAAGCACGCCCTGGGCGCCGAGGCGCGATCCAGGCTCGAGGAGGCGCGCGCCCGCCTGGCGGCCTGCCTGCGGTCGCCGGCCGGCGTCGCCGGCGGAGCCCCCGCCGGAAACGCCACCGGAAACGCCGCTGGGGCCCCCGGCGCGGCACGAGGCCCCGCCGGCCGGCTCGTGTTCACGAGCGGCGGTTCGGAGGCGGACGCGATGGTTCTCCTCTCCCTTCTCCGCAAGCTGAAGGCGGGCCGGAGCCCGGTCCACGCCGTTTCCAGCGCCATCGAACACTCCGCCGTCCACGAGCAGCTCCTCCTCCTCGAAGGCCTCGGGATCGAAGCCACCTTCGTTGCCGCGGGAAGCGAGGGCTTCCTCGATCCGGCCGCCGTGGCCGCCGCGGTTCGCAAGGAAACGGCCTTGGTCGCCGTGATAGCCGTCAACAACGAGACGGGCGCGATCCAGCCCCTCGCGGCCATCGCCGCGGCCATCGCCGCGGCCGCCGCGGCCCTCGGGCGGAAGCCCCCGCGCCTCCACGCGGACGCCGTGCAGGCCCTCGGCAAGATCGACTTCGATCCCGCGGCGCTCGGCGTCGGTTCGGCCGCCTTCTCCGCGCACAAGCTGGGCGGCCCCCGCGGCGCCGGCGCCCTCTGGCTGGCCGCGCCCCTCGACCCCCTCGCGGTCGGCGGCGGCCAGGAATCGGGCCTCCGTCCCGGCACGGAAAACCTCCAGGGCGCCTGGGCCTTTTCCCGGGCCGCCGAGCTCGCCGCCGCCGGGCTGGCCGAGCGACGCTCCCGGGCCCTGCGGCTCGAGGCCCGCCTCCTCGACGGCCTGGCGGCGATCCCCGGCGCCCGGGCCCTGCCCCTCGGCCGCCGCGCCGGCGACACGCGTTATTCGCCTTTTATCCTCTCCGCGGCCTTTCCCGGCCTGTCCGGCGAGGTGCTGGCCCGCGCCCTCGCGGACGAGGGCGTCGCGGTCTCCACGGGAGCCGCCTGCTCCGCCAACGCCGCCAGGAAGGGCCGCCGCGTCCTCGACGCGATGGGTCTCGAGCCCGCGCTGTCCTCGTCAGCCATCCGCGTCTCGACCGGCCCCGCCACCGTGGACGCGGACATCGACCGCTTTCTCGACCTGTCCGCGGCCTTGTACCGCCGCCTGAAAACCTAAGGAGCCCCCGATGGAAGCCCTCTACCTCGTCAAGATCGGCGAGATCATCCTCAAGCTCGGAAACCGCAAGGAATTCGAGGACCGCCTCAAGAACGACCTGAAGCGCCGCCTGGAGGGCGTCGCCGGCCGCATCGACTACAACCACGGCCGCATCTTCATCGAGGTCGACGCCGAAAAGGCCGCCTTCGTCGAGGCGGTGCTGGCGAGGACGCCCGGCATCAACGGCTTCGCGCGCGCCCGGCGCGTCTCCAAGGACCCCGAGACGGTCCTCGCGACCGCGTTGGAGGTGGCGAAGGAAGAGGCCGCCCGCGGCAAGCTCCGCTTCAAGGCCGAGTCGCGCCGCAGCGACAAGAGCTTCCCCCTCGATTCCTACGCCCTCTCGGCCGAGATCGGGCATCGCGTCCTCGAGGGGATTCCCGGGACCAAGGTGGATCTCCACACGCCCGAATTCACCGTCTACGCGGAGATCCGCGAGCGCGCCTACGTCTACTCGAGCCCCACCCTCGGCCCCCGCGGCCTGCCCGTCGGCTCGCAGGGGCTCGGGCTTCTCCTCCTGTCCGGCGGCATCGATTCCCCCGTGGCCGGCTATCTCATGGCCACGCGCGGCCTGGACTTCGACGCGGTCTATTTCCACGCCTATCCCTACACGTCCAAGGAGGCCGAGGAAAAGGTCGTCTCCCTGGCGCGCGTCCTGGCCGGCTACACGGGCGGCATAACCCTCTGGACCGTGCCCTTCACCGACGTGCAGATGCGGATCAAGCAGCGCGCGCGGGAGGACCTGACCACCCTCTTCATGCGGGCCGCGATGATGGAACTTTCGGAGAAGCTCGCCCTGAGGATCGAGGCGAACAGCCTCGTGACGGGCGAGAGCCTCGGCCAAGTGGCGAGCCAGACCGCCGAGAACCTGCGGTTCACGAATTCCCGCGTATCCTTGCCGGTCTTCAGGCCCCTCATCGGCATGGACAAGGAAGAGACCATCGAGACCGCGCGGCGCATCGGCAGCTTCGACATCTCGATCCTGCCCTATGAGGACTGTTGCGTGCTCTTCTCGCCCAAACACCCCATGCTCAAGGCCGACATGGAGCGGGAGACCGAGGGCTACGCGGCCTTGGAACTCGGCGCCTTCCTCGACGAGGCCTTGGCCAAGGCCGAGAAGCGCCATATACCCTTCGGCGTGCCGGTAGCCTGATCGCCGCTCGATCCTTCACTGCCAATGCAAGGGGCGCCGTTTCCGGCGCCCCTATTTTTGTTCCCGCGTCTTCGCGCGGAACGCTCCCTACTCGACCTTGAGAACTTCGGCGATCGCCCGCTCGATATCCTTCTTGGGGAGGGCGCCGAGGGCAAAACGGGGTTCGCCCTCCTTGGGCACGAAGAACAGGGTCGGGACGCTTTGGATGTCGAACATGGCCGAAAGTTCGGGCTGCTCGTCGGTGTTGACCTTGTAGACGGCCAGTTTGCCGGCGTGTTTGACGGCCAGCTCCTCCAGCACCGGGCCGACCATCTTGCAGGGGCCGCACCACTCGGCGTAAAAATCGATGATGGCCGGGATTTCGCCCTCGTACTTCCATTCCTTGTTCTTTTCCCAATCGAATATCTTGGTCTTGAAGCTTTCTTTGGTTAGTTGTTCGGACATGTGAGCCTCCTTTTCCGGCACAAGTATAATATATGCTTTTTCATATGTTTAGTCCAGCGCCGCGGAGAAAAAGCTTTACGAAGCCTCTCCGCTCGTATAGGCTCTCCTCCCGGAGGTCCGTACATGTCCGATGGAAAGATTTTCGACAAGAGCATTCCGGAATGGCAGGCGGAGCGCGAAGTCCTGAATGAAACGGTACTTTCGATGGCCGGCCTTGAGATCAAGCGGTTTTTCAGTCTGGACGGCCAAACCTACCGGGCGGGCGCCCTGGACGCCAAGACCAAGGAGCTTCTCGGTTTTGTCGCTTCCCTCGTGCTCCGTTGCGACGACTGCATCCTCTACCATACCATCCGCTGCAGGGAGGAAGGGGTCACGACGCCCGAGTTCCAGGAAGCTTGTTCGGTCGGCCTGATCGTCGGCGGATCGATTGTCATTCCGCACCTGCGGCGGGCCGCCGCCCGTTGGCGGGAACTGGACGCCGAATCGGGCTCCGCATAAAAAAAACGCCGCGTCTCGCGGCGTTTATTGTCTTTCCGAGTGAATGATCTAGAAGCGGATTCGCAGGCCGAACTCGGCGCCCAAGGCAAAGCTTGGTGTCGGGATGATCGGGATGGAGACCACCGGAGCGCCGAAGATCTCGACCTTCTTGATGGGCCAGAACTGGAGGCCGGGCGTGATGCGCAGGCCAAAGTCAAAGGCATCGGCCCCGGCGCCCGCGTAGACGCCCGCGCCGAGGAAATAGCTGACGGAGGCGCCGAGCCCTTCCGCGTCGATCACGTAATAATCGAGGGAGGCGTTGACCTTGGAGGCGGTGAAGTTGTACTGGAGGCCGACGACGGGAAAGCTGCCCCACTTGAGGGAGAGCCCGGTGCCGCCGCCGAGCTTGCCGGCCGTGCTGCCCACGGAACCATAGATGCCGAAACCGGTGAGGCCCAAGGGGCCGGCGGCGAAGGCGGACGTCGCGGTCGCCGCGGCGAGAACGAGGGCGAGCACGAGAGCTTTCTTTCGCATAATTCCTCCGTTTAACTTTTGGATGAATAACCCGCCGGATTTGGCCGGCGACTTCGCATAAAATACCACCATGCGCCCGCGGCGACAATATGCCTGAGCGCTTCGGTCCCCATTCCGACAAAAAAGAAGCCGACCTTTCGGTCGGCTTGCACTCGCATCCCCAAGGGAAATCGCCTTCCGCTCGCGGCCGTCCTGGCCGCTCGCTCAAGGCCGCCGTCGGCGCCTCTCGAGCGCATCCTGCGCCTCGCCCTCGCCCCGCGCTCGTCGACTCGCGCGCGGCTCGGGACGGCGCCTCGGTTCGATTCCCCTTGCCCAAAAAAAAGAAGCCGACCTTTCGGTCGGCTTTCAATTGCATCCCCAAGGGGAATCGAACCCCTGTTGGCGGGATGAAAACCCGCTGTCCTAACCTCTAGACGATGGGGACGTTAGAGCCAGACTATAGTAAAAAGTGGCTCGGACTGTCAAGACGGATTAGAGTTCGAGCCGGCCCAGGGCCATCGATTTCAGCTCTTCGGCCTGCGCCTGGCCCGGTTCGATCCGCAAGGCCGCTTCGCAGTCCGCCACGACCTTGGGGTAGTCGCCCAGGTGCCAGTAGGCCTGGGCGCGCCGGTAGGTAGCGAAAAACTGGAAGGGGTTGATGCGCAGGGAGGTGTCAAAATCCTCCAGCGCGGCCCCGTACTGGCCGAGGACGCTATGGGCGACGCCGCGGAAATACGCGGCCTTGTAGCAATTCGGATCATACTCGAGGGTCATGGTGAAATCGCGGATCGCTTCCGCGTAGCGCGATTCGGAAAAAAAGGCCATGCCGCGATGCTTGGCCACGACGGTCGCGGCCTCCTTGGGCGGGTGCGTTTCGAGGATCCTGCCGTAGATGGCGATCGCCCTGCCGTAATCCCCCCGGTTGTGGGCGTAAAGCGCTTCGAGGAGGAGATCGTCGAGCGAAGCCTCCGGCCGGTCCGGCAGGTCCCGCTCCTCCTCCAAGCCGCGCGCGGTTCCGGGATAGTCGGCCGGAGGAGGCGCCCCCCCGGCGACGGCGAAGGCGCGTCGCGAGGCGGAACCTTCGTGGAAGGGCGTGTCGATGCTTTCTTCGACCTTCGCGTAGAAGACGCTGCGGCGCCTGGCGAGCTCGTCGGAGAGGCGGCGTTGATATTCCCGGATTTCCTGGAAGATGATATCCGACAGGGACAGGTTCGCGTTGAGGGCGGCGAGCTTGCGCTTCATGGGTTCGTCGAAGGGGGTGAACTCGGCCTTGTAGACCAGTTCATGCTCCACTTCCGCCCAGGCTTCCTGGAGGATGGTGCGCAGCTGGATTTCGCAGCTGTGGACATCGAGGCCCGAACGCGCCGCGCCGAGCTCCTCGGGCAGCGCGATGAGAAGATGGATCGACTCGTAGCCGAATTCGCGGAAGGATCTCTCGGCGCCCTTGCGTTCCGTTTCCAGGACCGTGAAGGATTTTCCTATCGCCCGCTCCACTACCGCCAAATCGCCGAGGAAGGGGCAGACGATGCGAAGCCCGATGAGATCGTTGATGGCCAGGGGCGGACGACCCGAAAGGCGGGCCTGCTTCAACAGGCGGATGTATTTCTTGTAGTAGCTGTCGAAGGATTTGATGCGTCCCTTGATGCTTGGACGAAGGCCCTCGTCCTCGAGCTTGTCGCGCATGAGGCGCTCCATGTCCTCGAGGACCGATTGATAGGCGGGTCGGCGACGATCGTATTCGTATTCCAGAGCGCCGCGATCCGGTATCGGTTCAGCTTCTTCTCCGCTCATGGGCAAAGTGTACAACGAAACGGGGCGGGAAGGAAAAGAAAAAGGCCGGAACTTTCGTTCCGGCCTTGCGTTTGATAGTGGTCGCCCGAGCTTACTTGGTGGCGGGAGCGGTGAACGTGTCCTTGTTCTCCTGCTTCTGGCGCTCGAGGTAGCGGAGGACCTGCTGGTTGCCGAAGCGCTTGGATTCGGAAATCTTGCGCTCGGCTTCCTTCTTGCCGACGATGCCCCAGATCGCCTCGTCATCGATGTCGCGGACCGGCTCGAGAACGGCCTTGTCGTAGAGGATCTTGACATCCTTGACATAGGCCACGAAATCGCCGCCCTCGTTCGCCGCGTCGCGGGTCACGAGGAAGCCGTCAAGCTTGATGAAGGGGACGGTCTTCGGATAGAGGGGGTAGATCCTGAGCTCGCGGTTGCGGACGTCGGTCACGTACTGGGGATTGTCCCAGCGGAGTTCCTTCCATCCGTCGAAGTTGAGGTAGCCCATGAACATGTTCTTCTCGTTGCCGTCGGCGTCGAGGAGAATCACGGAGAAGCCATGGGGGAAGTTGAGACCCTTCACGGTGACGGCGACGGACTTGAGGGTGCCGACGTTCTTCACGATGCCGAGGGCGGTCGTGAGCTTGGTGTTCGCGTCGTAGCTGCCCTCGAAGCGGGTCAGGCGGGCGTTGACGGGGTCGCTGCCCTGCTGGTCCTTCTTGGGGGTGATCACGCCCTGGTCGTCGATGTCGGCCTTGGGCTCGAAGGCGGGGATCTCATAGGGGGGCTTCACGCGGGCCCAGCTGTTGAAGGGCTCGTTGGGGAAGCGGACGCGGAAACCGAACACCGTCTTGCCGGCGAACTGCTTGGCGTCCTGGGTGACCGCCGCCTCGGAGGTCATCGACAGAGCCTGGTTGAGGTTCGTGCGGGAGGACGAGGCGAGGACGACGTCCCAGTTGGAGATGGCGAGGGAAACCCGCATCTGCTTCTTCTGCTCTTCGGTGTAGCTCGCGCCCGCGATTCCGGAGAAGTCCATCATCGTGCCGCGGTTCTCCAGGAACTTGCCCTGGTTCACCGGATCGGCGATGATGTCGGCCTTGAGGAGGCTGAAGTCGATAAGGACGGCCTCGTCCGCGGAAACGGCGACCGCACCTACGAAGAGAAGCGCCATCGCTACTGCTATAAACTGCCTTCTCATTGCTATAGCTCCTTTCATTGTGCGCGTTGTCGGATTTCGTCTATTTAGTTATGAAGTATACGCGCCACAAAGCCTTTGTCAATTCTTTTTCTCGCTTTTTGCCGCAAGGTTCCCATCCCCCCCGTCGGCGGTCCGCGCGCGGGCGGCGGGGCCCGAAACGGCCGATTCGAGGTTCTCGGCGAAGGGTTCCTGGCCGTCGATGGTGATTACGGTCCGGCGGGACAGCGGAAGGGCCGCCTTTAGGCTCTTTTTGAGGGCCAAAAGCCCTTTTTCGAGCGAGGCGCGCTCGGCGAGGGCGGCGTCCTCCGAGAGGTCGAGATAGAGGACCCGCTTGCGGTAGACGCAGGACTCAACCCTCGAACCCGTGGGAAAGGCGGCCAGGGAGGCCACGTTCCGCGGCCCGAGCAGCACCTCGGCGGCGACGAGCTCGGCCCGGGGTTCGGGACGGATGAACCGGGGCAGGGCGCGCAACTCCGAGGCGAGGCCATCGCCGCGGGCGGAAGGGAAGTAAAGCACGGCGTCGGCGCGCCGGTCGCCGATGGCCCAGGAAAGCAACGATATAAGGAAGGCGGCCGCGAGGCAGGCCGGCAGGAGGCGGCGGGGAGGGGCGAGCCAAACGGCGATCTTGCGGATCAGGGCGACAGCCTTGCGCGCCGCCGCCGCGGCCTTCTCGAAAAACTGCTTCATGGTGCGGGGGCGCCTTTCATCTCGAAATAACTCACGAAATCTGCCACTCCATTATATATGCCCTCGGACAAGCGCCGCAAGTAATCCTCCGTCGAGAGCAGCGCGGCTTCCTCGGGATTCGTGACAAAGCCCGCCTCGACCAGCACCGAGGGCATGCGGGCGTTGCGGACCACGAACCATTCCTCCGCCCTGACGCCCCGGTTCGGGCTCTCGGCGCCGATCCCGGCCGCCAGGCCATCCATGATCTCCCGGGCCAGCAGGATGCTCTCCGTGGTGAACTCTTCCTCGAGCATGGCGTTGAGGATGGGCGCGATGTCCGCGCCGACGTCCTTGGCCGTATCCTTGTCGACGAGCGTCCGCCGGTATTCGGGATTGAGGTACCAGACCTCGAAACCGCGCGCGTTCTTGTTGAAGGAGGCGTTCGCGTGGATGGAGACGTAGATGATGGCCTCGTTGTCGGCCAGGTCCACGTCGTTCGCCATCTCGACGCGTTCCTCCAGGGTCGGGTAACTGTCGCCGCTTCTCGTGAGGAGGATGCGGCGTTCGGGAAAGCGCGCCTTGAGCGCCTTGTAGACGCGGAGAGAGAGGTCGAGCGCCAACTCCTTCTCGACGACGCGGATTTTCTTGCCGCCGACCGAGTGCTCCCCGACCGCTCCCGAATCCTTTCCGCCGTGACCGGGGTCGATGAGGATGGCCGCGACGGAAAAGCGCGACCGCCGCGCCTCTTCGGCCTTGGAAAAGCGCTGCTCCAGGGCGGCGACGGAGGCTTCCGTGAAGCGGAGCCCGGAGCCCGGATCGAAGGGTGGGTCGAGGGAAAGCGTCTCGCGGTAATCGAAGAGCGCCGTGGCCGAGCCGAGGGCAAGGGAGACGCGGAAGCCGTTCCGCTCAAGGACGCCCGAGGCGGTCAGCGGATCCCAGCTGAGCCGGGCCTTTAGCCGGGCGGCGGCCGCGGCCGCGCCCAGGGACTGGGTGGCGGCCGCCGCGCCCGAGGGCTGGGCGACCGCGGCGGGCTTGCCGGACTCGGCGGCGCCGAGTCGGGGCAGCGCGCCCGGCGGCAGGCCGAGGGCGAGGCAGAGCAGGGCCGCGCCGGCGCGGAATCGCGCGACGGGACTCAAGCGCCTTCCCCTCCCCTCGCTTCCGTATCGAGGACGTAGAGGGCGGCCTGGGCGCCGCCCCTCGCCAGGGCGCGCCAGAAACGGCCGGCGAGGACGCCGCCGGCGGCGGCGCCCGGGACGGAGGGCGCGGGAATCGCCCCCGCGGCCTCGGCGGCCCAGGATACGCCGGCGAGCCGCAGGGCGAGTTCGGCGGATTCGAGGAAGGAGCGTCCCGACCAGTCGCGACCCGAGGCGGCGGCGAGGCCGGAGGCCAGTTCGGGCGCGAGCGGCGCCACGCGGAGGCCGTGGGGCCCTTCGACCGGGGGCGGCGCGCCGGCGGGACGTTCGGCCGCGCCCGGATCGGCGGAATCGAGCCGCTCGGGCAGGTTGGCCAGCGACGCGGCGAGATCGCCGGGCAGGGCGAAGGCCTCGGGCGGCCAGGTCGTCCCGTCGGGATTGGCGATCCGCCCCTCGCCGCGGAGGAAGGCCTCCGTCGCCCCGTCGGCCGGCGCGAGACGCACGAGAATGCCGCGGATGGCGGCCTCCGCGGCGGCCACGGCCGACTCGCGATCCGGCGCCTGCGTGATGACGTTGCCGCACTTCTCCACGTTGTTCGAGGGGAAGACGCAACGCTCGCCGGGGCCGGCGCGGAGGAAGAGGTTCTTCACGTAGGGGGAGGACTCCGCCTCGCGGAGCCCGTGGAGGCGGGCGACCCGCCCCGGGATGGAGATGAAGGCCCGCTCGGCCGAGACCCAGCGGCGGTCCCGGCCGGGACGCGAGGGCGAAAGCCCGGCGGCGAGTTCGAGGGCGCCGCGGGTCACCTCGATGCCCGAGGCGTAGGGATAGGTCCAGCCCGACATGTAGCCGCCGGAAAGCCGGGCCGCGATCTCGCCGACGAAGGCGGAGCCGCGTCCGGGACACCATTTGATGTCGCCCTTGGCCGCGCCGCGCGTCAGGCCGAGGGCGCGAACGCCTTCATTGAAGACGCGCAACACCTCTTCGCGCAGCTCCGCGGGATGGGCGGAGGGCATCGTGTGGCCGAGCTCGACGAAATAGGGATCGAAAAAGACGTGTCGGTCGGCGAGGCCGCGGATCGTCACTTCGCCGTCCTCGACCAGGGCGTCGATGGAGAATTCCGGCCCCTCGAGATATTCCTCGACGATGGCGCGGCCCGTGCGGCTGTGCGGCAAGGCGTCCAGGAGGGCCTCGGACAGCTCGGTCCCGTCCCGGACGAGGCGGCAGCCGCGGGCGCCCATGCTGTCCGCCGGCTTGACGACGAGGGGAAAGGCGAGGCCTTCCGCGCGCAGGGCCTCCGCGGCGCCCTCCGCGGCGCGGATTTCGGCGAAGCGCGGCGACGGCACGCCGGCGGCGGCGAGGGCGGCGCGCATCGTGGGCTTGTCGGAAGCGCGGATCGCGGCCTCGAGGCCGTGGCCGGGAAGGCCGAGGCGCCCGGCGACGAAGGCGACCGAGGCGGAAAAATCCGTGCCGGCGGTGAACACCGCCTCAAGGCCGCCCTCGGCGGCGAGGCTCCGCGCCGCGGCGACGAGGCCCTCGCGGTCCTTCAGGTCCACGTGGAAAAAGCGGTCCACCTGGGAGGCGCCGACGGCCGCGGGATTCCCATCGGCGGCGGCGACGCGCCAGCCGAGCTCGCGGGCCACGCGGATGGCGGGCAGCTGCATGACGCCGGCGCCGAGTATGAAGACGGTCATGGTAGACTCCGTTCCCTCGCTAGGATTCGGGCTTGGCGCGGGCGCGGGCGGCGGGATTCGAAGCCCGCGGACTCCCGACGCCGGCGCTCTCGCGGACGGCGTAGACCTCGAAGGTGTCGCCCAAGCCGAAGATCCGCGAGATCGATCCGCAGGCCCAAAGCGCCACCCGCCGCGGGAGCCCCTCGCGGAGCCGCTTCGGCGCCGGGAAGCGCTCGGGGTGGTGGCCCGTGATCTTGATCCGTTCTACCCGAAAGCCATAGGCCCTGAGAATCCCCCCGACGCGCGAAGGCTCCCAGATCGTGAAGTGATCCTGGGGACTGCGCTCGAAAAAGCCCCGGCGGTCGCGCCTCGCGGAGACGCCCTCGCCCGAGGGGGTGGAGAAGGCGAAGATGCCGCCCGGCCGGAGCAGGGCGGCGGCGTTGCGCAGGGCGCGGTCGAGGTCGTCGAAGTGCTCGATGACGTACCACATGCTGACGACGTCGAAGGGACCGCCGAAGGCGGCCGCCACGGCCGGATCGAGGAAATCCCCCGCCGCCGCCGG
>DAINBW010000010.1:0-15235 GCA_036732745.1 Spirochaetales bacterium
TCAACCAGGCCAAGGAGCGCCTCGCCTGGGAAGTCACCGCCCTCATCCATGGCAAGGACGAGGCGGACAAGGCCCTTGCCGCCGCCAAGGCGGCCTTCGGCGGCGCCGCGGCCGGCGACGTGTCCCAGATCCCCTCCAAGACCTTGGCCCGCGCCGAGCTCGGAAAGGGCATGGGCGTCCTCGACCTCTTCGTCTACGCCGGCCTCGTCCCCTCCAAGAGCGAGGCCCGCCGGCTCGTGCAGCAGGGCGGGGCCGTCATCAACGATCGCAAGATCGAGGACGAGAAGACCTTAGTCGACACGGACTGGCTTGATGCCGAAGGAGCCCTGATGCTCCGCGCCGGCAAGAAGCGCGTGTTCCGCATCGTGGCGGAATAGGATTCTTTCCGCCCACATTTTTTCTGGTTTTGGTCTTTTTTGAGAAACCACCCCGCGAGGTACTTGTCAGGTTCCTCGCGGGGTGGTATATTACAAGCAATGGATATCGCTTCGCTGTCCACGACTCTCGCTCAGGATCGTTTAGCCGACCAGGTCGGGGCCAAAGTTCTTTCAATGGCCTTGAAGACCGTGGAAGGTTCGGGAGCAACGCTCTCGACAATCCTCGCGACGAACGAGACAGTCTCCGATTCCGCCTTAGGATCGCGCCTGGATACTTTGGTTTAACGTAGAGAAAGACAGGCAAAGGAAAGCCGCGGAATGGGCGGCTTTTTTGCATTTTAAAACAACGTGCCGCCGCTTCCGCCGCTGTCTATGGGCGATTCGGAGCGGAAGTCCCGAATCGCCCCTAAAGCCTATCCCCTGATCGACAAACCCACTATGTAGAGAGCGCCGAACACCAGATGAAGCAGATTCGTCGCGGGAATGGCGTCTCGTGCTCCCTTCGCCACGCGATTCCGCGCGCGAAGCGCCAGGGGGAATGCGGCCAGGCCGACAAGCACCCAAGACGGCGCATAGCCCAAGGCCGCGAAGACCGCGACAAGGGTGAAGGCGGCGACCAAGAGGGCGTCATAGGCGATTTGACCGGCTTTCCTCCCGAAAATGACGGTCGCCGTCTTGATTCCGAGCTCGCGGTCGCGGTCGACGTCGCGGATTTCGTTCGCGAGCATCATCGCGGGGATGAGCAGCGAGACGGGCAGGCAGAGGAGAAGGGGCTTGAACGAGGCCGCGCCGCCAAGACCAAGCCAGGCCCCATAGTTCATGAGGGGACCGAGAAGGACGAAGGAGAGGAGGGCGCCGAGGCCAAGGCGCTTGTAGACGACGGGTTCACCCGTGTAACAATAGCCGCCCAAGAGGCCGATGGCGCCGATCAACAATAGTTCGGTCGTCGTCGTTAGCGCCAGGTAAAGGCCGATCAGCGCGGTGAGCCCGAAGCAAGCCAACCCAGCGAAGAACACGAGGATATCGAAGGCGCCCCGCTCCTTGCCGAGGAAGCGGTAGCGCTTCTTGGCGAGGGGCGCCATCTTTTGACCACACTCGAAATAGTCGTTGATCAGGTTGGTCGCGGCCTGGACGGCAAGCCCCGCGATCGTAATGAGGAGAACCCTGGCGAGGCCGATGAAGGGACGGTCGCCCGGGACCAGTCCCTCCCGGTAAGCCAGGGCGACGGGCATGCTTGTCGCGTACAGGGCGAGGCTGAGGGAAAAGGGGCGCGCGGCGATCCAGAGATCGCGGGCCAGGGCGAAAACTCCGCGGTCGAATAGCTCCATGGTTCGTCCTTGTGCCGGGGATTGTGCGGCGGCTTTTGTTGAGGTTAGCATGCGGACCGAAGCCCCTCCAATACCCGGGGGCACCGCATACGGAGGCTCCTACGATGAGTAACCCGACCAACCAAGCCGCGATCGCCCTTCGCATCGGCACCAAGCCCGCCGTCCTTGTCGCGGCGGTTCTCGCCCTGTTGCTTCCCTCCGGCCTCACGGCGGCGCCCGCCGCTCCCGCCAAACTCAAGGTCGGCCTCATGACGGCGGTCGACTCCGCGCCCGCCCTTCTCGCCGCGGAACGGGGCTACTTCGCGGCCGAAGGCGTCGAGGTCGAGCTCGTGGTCTTCCCGAACGCCCTGGAGCGCCAGGTCGCCCTCCAGGCCGGCGCCGTGGATGGCGCGATGAGCGATCTCGTCGCCTTCGTGTACAATGTCCAAGGCGGCTTCGATCTTCGCGTCACTTCCTCGACCGACGGAGCTTTCCCCTTCCTGGTCCGCCAGGGCTTCTCCGAGGCGAAGAAGATCAGCGTCGGGATGATGGAGGTCAGCGTCTCCAACTACCTCGCGGACGCTTGGCTCGCCGGCCGCTACGAACTCGAGAAGGTCTACATCACGGAGATACCCGCGCGGCTCGAGATGATCAAGCGCGGCAAGATCGACATGGCCTGCCTCCCCGAGCCGATCGCCTCGATGGGCCAGCTCGCCGGCCTTGAGAAGCGCGTCTTCGCGAACGCGGACGACTTCTACCCCGACGTCATGGTCTTCACCGCCGCGGCCGCCGACGCCAAGCTCGACTCGATCCGACGCTTCAACAAGGCCGTCGATCGGGCGGTGGCCGACATCGCCGCCGATCAGGGCCTGGCGCGGGACGTCCTCGTGGCGCGCCTTCGCCTCGACCCCAAGGTCCGCGACCTCATGGTCCTTCCAGCCTACCACCCGACCCGCCTTCCGAGCCGGAGCTATGTCGACAAGGTCTCCCGTTGGATCGAAGGTCTCCAGGGCAAGCCGGTCACCCTCGATTGGGGCCGCTATCTCCTCGACGCGTCCCGGACGAGATGATAGACGCCGTCGACCTCGTTCTCGATTACCGACGCCGCGCCGCCGCTTCGATCCTTGGCCCGCCGCGGCCGCGGCGAACCGAGGCGGTAGGCGAGGGGCCGCAGGTCGACCGGGCCCTCGACGGCCTTTCCCTGTGCGTGGAACGGGGCGCCTCCGTAGCCGTCGTCGGTCCTTCCGGCTGCGGCAAATCGAGCCTTCTCCATGTCTTGGCCGGTCTCATCCCGATCACCCGCGGTCTTCTCCGCGTCGACGGCGCGGTCGTTTCCGGACCGCGCTCCGGCACCTCCATGGTCTTTCAGGACTACGGCCTCTTCCCTTGGAAGACCGCGATCCAAAACGTGGCGCTCGGCTTCCGGGCGCCCGCCAAGGCCGGCGAGCCGCCTCTCCGCGAGCGCGCCCTGGCGCGTCTCGCCGAATTCGGCGCCGAAGCGCTGGCCGACAAATATCCGGCCGAGCTTTCGGGCGGCCAGCGCCAACGCGTGGCCATCGCGCGCGCCCTCGCGGCCGAGCCCGACCTCCTCCTCCTGGACGAGCCCTCTTCCTCCCTCGACGCCTTTTCCAAGGAGTCTTTCCAGCGCGCCGTCCTCGGCCTCCACGGCCGCGGCGGCGGCGGCGGCGAAGGGCGGGGCGGCCTGACCATCGTCCTCGTGACCCACGACATCGAGGAAGCGGTCTACCTCGGGGGGCTCATCGCGGTGATGGAACGCGGGCGCATCAAGGACTTGGTCCCCAACCCGCTATTCGGCGACCCCGTCCTTCGTGAACGCCTCGACTATTATGAGTTTTGCCTTTCTGTCCGCCGCCTCGTTGGGAGCGGCTCGTGAGCCTCCGGGACCCCAGGCGCGCACCGATCCCGCGCGGGCGGGGGCTCGGCGGCCGTGGAGCCGCGTCGACCCTGCTCGGGATCATCCTCGTCGCCGCGGTCTGGGAGATCCTCCATCTGGCCCTCGGGACAAGCGCCCTGCCTTCGCCCCTGGAGGCCGCGACGACTCTCGCCGAACTCTTCCGCCGCGATATGGCCACCCACCTCGCCGCCAGTCTCCTCCGCGTCCTCGCGGCGACCGTCGTCCAGGTCGTCCTCGGCTCCGCACTCGGGCTCGCCCTCGGCGCCAGCGCCCGGGCCGAAGCCCTGGTCGGTCCAGCCGTCCGCGTTCTCTACCCCGTGCCCAAGATCGCGTTCCTCCCCCTTTTCATGATACTTTTCGGGATAGGCGAAGTCTCGAAGGTGCTCTTCGTGGCCGCGGTCGTCGTTTTCCAGACGGTCATTTCCGTGCGCGACGGAGTGGCCGAGATTCCTCCCGCCCTCTTCCTGTCCGCGCGCTCCCTCGGCATGGGCCGGCGCGGCCTGTATCGACACCTTTACGCGCCGGCCATCCTTCCGCGCGTCTTCACCTCGATACGTCTCGGGCTCGGCGCCGGCATGTCGGCGCTCTTTTTCGCGGAAAACTACGCGACGCGCCACGGCGTCGGTTATCTCATCATGAGCTCCTATGCGATGGCGGACTATCGCTCGACCTTCGCCGGAATACTTGCCCTTTCCCTTCTGGCCCTGGCGCTCTTCGCCCTCGTCGACGCCGCCGAAGGCCGAGCTTGTCCCTGGCTTCGCGCCGGCCATCGCGGCGGGGACTGAGGTCCCCGCCCCCGCCTCGCCTGTCGCGCCGCCTCCCGCCTTGAGTTTTACCGGGGCATCCGTTAGGCTCTTCCTACCGCGCAATGCGAAAGGAGCGTACCGTGCTCAGCGTAGACAAGGTCGAAAAGACCTACGAGACGGTGCGGGCGGTGGACGGGCTGTCATTCGAAGCCCGACCCGGAGAAATCTTCGGGCTGATCGGGCCGAACGGCGCCGGAAAATCGACCACCATCCGCATGATCATGAACGTGATCGCCCCCGACTCGGGGACGATCCGCTTCGACGGCAAGGCCTTCTCCGAGGACATGAAGGCCAGGATCGGCTATCTCCCCGAGGAACGGGGCCTCTACAAGAAGGTGAAGGTCGAGGACATGCTCCTCTACCTCGCCGCCCTGAAGGGCGTGGATCGCGAGACGGCCCGCGCCTCCGCATCCCGCTGGCTCGAGCGCTTCGACCTCGCCGAATGGAAGGGGCGCAAGGTCGAGGAACTCTCCAAGGGCATGGCCCAGAAGGTGCAGTTCATCGGCTCGGTCGTCCACGACCCCGACCTCGTCCTCTTCGACGAGCCCTTTTCGGGCCTCGATCCCGTATCCCAGGACCTCCTCCTCGACGCCGTGCTCGACCTGAAGCGCCGCGGCAAGACCGTGCTCTTTTCGACCCACGTCATGGACCACGCGGAAAAGCTCTGCGACCGCCTCCTTCTCGTCAGGAAGGGCCGCGAGCTCGTCGCCGGTCCCCTCGCCGAGGTGAAGGCGCGCTACGGCCGGAACGCCGTCCAGGTGGAGTTCGACGGGGACGCATCCTTTGTGGAGGCCCTGCCCTGCGCGGAAAGCGTCCGGGCCTTCCCCCGTTGGCTCGAGGTGTCCCTCCGCGAGGGCTCCAGTCCCGACGAACTGCTCGCGGCTCTCGTCGGAAAGCTCCGGATCCGGCGTTTCCAGGTCATGGAGCCTTCCCTCCACTCGATCTTCGTCCGCCTCGTCGGCGGCGAGGAGGACAATCATGCCTAAGCTTCTCGCCATAGTCCGGCACGAGTTCAAGCTCGCCGCCGCCAACAAGGCCTTCGTGATCCTCACGATCATCGGCCCCTTCCTCATCCTCGCGATCACCGTCCTGCCAGGACTCCTCAGCGCCAACCCGAAGCTCAGCTCGGGCGGAGCGCCCATCGCGCTCGCCGCCGAGGATCCCGAGGCCGTCGCCGTTCTCGGAGGCCTCGCCCAAACCCTCGGAAGAAGCGTCGTCGAGGTGGGCTCCGACGAGGCCTCCCTCGCCGCCGCCAAGGCCGGCGTTTCATCGGGAGACTTCGGCGCCCTTGTCCTCCTCAAGGCGGATTGGGCCGAGTCGGGGGCGTCGCTCTATACCAAGACCGGCACGGACGCCGTGCTCTATGGCGGCGTCGAAAAAACCCTCGACCAGATGGCGCGGGAGCGGCGCGTCGCCAAGAGCGGCATCGATCCGGCCCTGGCCCGGGATCTCTCGCGTGGCGCGGACCTCGCCGTGATCAAGCTCGGCGCGGACGCGTCGGAGGAGGAGAGCGACGACGCGGGGTTCATGACGACCCTCTTCACCGCGATGAGCTTCGTCATGCTGATCTACATGACGACCTTGCTCTACGGTCAGCTCATCGGCCGTTCGGTGGTCCAGGAAAAGACCTCCAAGACCGTCGAGGTGATGCTCTCCAGCGTCTCGGCGCGGGAGCTCATGTTCGGCAAGATCTTCGGCCTGGGCCTCGCGGGGCTGCTCCAATACGGGGTTTGGGCGGCGATCGCCCTCCTCCTGTCGCGCTTCGTGGCGCCGGCCCTCGGCCTCGCCGCCCCGCCGGCCGTCTCGCCGGCCAACCTCGGCTGGCTCGTCGTGTTCTTCGTCCTGGCCTTTTTCCTCTACGCCTCGGGCTACGCGGCGATCGGGGCGGCCGCCGAGGACGAACACCATCTCGGGCAGCTCGCCTGGCCCCTCCTCATCTTCCTCATCGTGCCCCTCGTGATGATCTCGGCCTTCGTCATGAATCCGAACTCGGCCCTCTCGGTCGCGCTTTCGCTCTTCCCGATGACGAGTCCCATCGTGATGCTCATTCGGATCCTCGTATCTCCGCCGGCGGCCTGGGAGATCGCCCTCTGCCTGGGCCTCCTCGTCGCGACGATCTACCTCATGGCTTCCGCCGCGGCCAAGATTTTCCGGGTGGGCATCCTGATGACCGGAAAACGCCACAGCTTCAAGGAGATGCTGCGCTGGATCGGCGCTCGTTGAGGGCTTTCTGACGCCAAGCCCCCCGCGTCAAGCGGGGGGCTTGGCCTCGAACAAGAGTTCGCCGGCCAACCGACCGTCGGCCGGCCGGCCGGGCTGCCTCAAGGCCGGTCAGTGGTCGTGGGCACAGCCCTCGTGGTGGTCGCGGCAATTGGCGCCGCCCGCAAAGGGCGTGCCGGCGAGGTAGTCCTCCACGGCGGAGCGGGTCGTGCCCGAGGCTCCCCGGAGCGTCTCGATCCCGAAGGAGGACAGGACGCGCACCGCGCCCTCGCCGATGTTGCCGGCGACGAGCTTGGTGACGCCCTTGCGCGCCAGCTCGCCCGCGATGCCGCTCTTGCAGCCGCACTCCTCGGGGGCCTCGAGCCTGTCCTCGGCGACGATCTTGCCGTCCTCGACGGCGAAGACCGAGAAATAGGCGCAGTGGCCGAAATGCGCGTCGACCATGCCGTCGCGCGTGGGTACCGCTATCTTCATCGTGTTCCCTCCATTGGCGTCACATATCGCGCGGCCGCCGCCGATGCGCAGGGCCTTGCCCTCCACCAACGCCGCCGCGACCTTGCGCCGCGCCTCCTCCACGATCCGGCCGAAGGTTTGCCGCGACACGCCCATGCGGATCGCCGCCGCCTCCTGGTAGAGGCCCTCGTGGTCCGCGAGGCGCAGGGCCTCGAACTCATCGAGGCCGAGGCCGATCTCCTCGAGCCCGCGCGCCGGGACGCCGGCGGGCTTCCACAGCGCGGCGGCGGGCTCGCCGCCGACGCGCCGGCCGGAAAGGGGTCGCGGCACGGCTCAGTGTCCGCAGCCGCAACCGCCCGCGGCCTTTTCGGCTTTGCCGCCCGAGCGATCGCCCGAGTTCTCGCCCGAACAATCGCCCGAGCATTCGCAGTCCGCGCAGGAGGCGCCTTCGGAACAGCGGCCGCAGCCCCCCGCCTCGGCGCGGTTCGCCTTTCCGGCGGCCAGGACGGCGTCGGCCCTTTTCGCCGCCCCGAGGGCCGCGTCGGCGAAGGCGAGGGCCTCGGCCCGGAGAACCTCGGGCAGGTCGGCCCAGCGGATCACGCCGCGTTGCGCGATTTCCGGCCTGAAGGGGAAGGAACCGAGCAGGGGCAGGCCGCGCCGGTGGGCGCCGTTCCGGGCCGCCTCGCCGGCGGCGAAGAGCGGGTGCTCCTTGCCGCAATCGGGGCAAACGATGGTGCCCATGTTTTCGACGATCCCGAGGACGTGGGCCTTGGCGGCGTGGGCCATGCCCACGGCCTTCGCCACGACCATGGAGACGAGGTCCTGGGGCGTGGCGACGAAGACGACGCCCGTGACGGGCAGGGAGGTCAGCGCGGTGATGAGGACGTCCCCCGTGCCCGGGGGCAGGTCCACGACGAGGACGTCGAGTTCGCCCCAGGCGGTGTCCGACCAGAACTGCTCGACCGCGCGGGAGAGCATGGGGCCGCGCCAGATGACCGGCGAATCCTCGTCCTCGACCAGGAAGTTGATCGACATGACGCCGAAGCCTTCCTCGGCGACGACGGGAAAGAGCCTCGTGCCGTCGCTCTCGGCCCGGAACGCCTCGAGTCCAAGCAGGCGGGGAGCGCTCGGTCCCGTAATGTCCGCGTCGAGGAGCCCGACTTTCAGGCCTTTCGCGGCGCAGGCTTGCGCCAAAAGGACCGCGCTCGTCGACTTGCCGACGCCGCCCTTGCCCGATCCGACGCCGATGACGTAGGTGACCTTGTTGGCGACCGCTTCGGAAGCGGCGCCCTTGTCTTCATTCATGGGAAAAATCCTCCGGACGATGGAACACCATCGCGGGGAGGATAACGGGCATATGCTCATTAGTCAACCAGGCGCCGGGCTGCCAACAGGCCGCTCGACGCGTGCCCCCGCGCCCTAGCCGCGGAAGAAGGCCGACAGGAGGGGATTGAGGAGCTCGGCGAACTCGTAGTGGAGGAGGTGGCCCGCCCCGGGGAATTCGTGGTACTCGAGGCCGGGGACGAGGCCCCGAAGCCGGGCGATGGAGGCGGCCGGGATGCTCGCGTCGGCACTGCCCCAGCTGAGGAAGGTCGGGATGCCCGCGGCGGCCACGGCGGCGTAGTCTTCTCCGGCGTCTTCCAAGGCGTCGCCGCGCAGGTTCGCCAGGAAGGCGGCGGTCCTGCCCTCGTAGCGGAGGAGTTCGCCGAGCTTCGCCGCCAGTTCCGCCGCGTCCGCGGGGCGGGCAAAGCCGTGCTCCGGTTTCGCGAGGGGCCGGGTGCCCGTGAGGGCGGTGAAAAGCTCGCCCAAGCCCTTGCGGCGGAGGAGGGGAAGGAGGGCCTTTCCGGGCACCGAGTCGACGAAGGGGGAGAGGAGGGCCAGGCGCACGACGCGGGTGGGGCGCTTGGCCGCGAATCGGGCGGCGATGGCGCCGCCCTGCGAGGTGCCGGCGATCGCAAGGGGCCCCGACCAACCGAGCGCGGCCAGGAGTTCCTCGACCTGGCGGTCGTAGAAATCCCTGTCGTAGCGCTCCAGCGCCGGTCGGTCCGAGAGGCCGTGGCCGAAAAGGTCAAAGCGGAGGACGCGGAAGCCGGCCGCGGCCAGCGCCGGGGCCGTCCGGTCCCAGCTGACGAGGGGCGCGGCGTTCCCGTGGACGAGGAGGACCCGCGGGCCCTCCTCGCGCCCCGAGAGTTCAAAGCGCGTGAAGCCCGCGGAAAGCTCCGCGAAATCGGCGCCGGAGGCGCGGCGCGCCGCTTCGTCCAGTTTCGCGTAACGCATGGCCCTACCGGTACTCTACGACCGCGCCGAAGGCCTCGCGGATCTTCTCGCGCGGGGGCTCCGCCCGCCGGCCGAAGACGGTGACGATGCCGACGAGCCAGCGGCCCGGATCCTCCCCGAGCGCCTCCAGCACCTCCGGCTCCTTGTAGCCTTCTATGGCGCAGGAGTCGACGCCGGCGGCGGCGGCCCCGGTCATCATGTTCGCGCAGGCGATGTAGGTCTGGGCCTTGGCCCAGTGCTCGAGGAGCCCCTGCCCGGCGAGATGGGCGTAATAACCCTTGAAGTCCTCGCGGAACACCGGCCAGCCGCCGGGAAAGCGCTCGGCGCGGCCGCGAACGAAGTCGGTGTCGGGTCCGTAGGCGTCCGCGCGGCGGGCCAGCGCCACGACGACGAGGGAAGCGGTCCGCACGCTCTCCTGCGCGAAGCAGGCGGAGAAAAGGCGCTCCTTGAGGGCCGGATCGCGCACCGCGACGAAGCGCCAGTGCTCGAGCCCGAAGGAGGAGGGCGACAGCCGGCCGCACTCGAGGATGTAGTTCTCGAGATGCGCGGGCAGGGGCCGGCCGTCGTAGAGCTTGCAGGCGTAGCGGCGCTCCATCGCCTCCAGGAAGGCCCGCGCCTCCGGCGGCAGGGCTTCCCTCGCGTTTGGCGGAAGCTCCCTGCCCCGGGGCTCGTCGAAGGGTTCGGCGAGGGTGGCCGGGCCGGACATCAGGCGATCTCGAGCGCCACCTCGAACATCGAGGTGAGCGCGGTCTGCCGCTCCTCCGGACTCATCTCCTTGTGGGAGACGTTCGAGTCGGAGCAGGTGAACATGGCCAGTGCCTTCTTGCCGAGCCAGGCGGCGTTGCAATAGAGCGCGTAACTCTCCATGTCCGTCGCGGCGCAGCCCATCCTCGCCCACCTAGCCCAGCCCTCCTCGGGAGGAAGGGCCGAGTAGAGGGAGAAGACGTCGGAGGAGAAGATGCCGCCCACCCAGTAGGGAATCTTCTTTTCGCGGGAGGCGCGGACGGCCTCCTCGAGGAGGCCGAAGTCCGCCGCGGGGCTGAAGCTGCCGTTGAGCTTGTACTGGTGGGCGTAGTTCGAGTCGGTGCTCGAGGTCATCGCGATGACGAGGTCGCCGACGTCGACGGAGGGCGTGAGGCCGCCGCAGGTGCCGATGCGGATCACGCGCTCGACCTCGTAGAAGGCGAAGAGCTCGTAGGAGTAGATGCCCATGGAAGGGCCGCCCATGCCGGAGCCCATCACCGAGACCTTCTTGCCCTTGTAGGTTCCCGTAAAGGCGAGCATGCCGCGCACGCCGTTGACCTGCCTGGCCCCCTCGAGGTAGTTCTCGGCGATGAATTTCGCGCGCAAGGGATCGCCCGGCATGAGGACGGTCGGCGCGAGCTCGCCCGCCTTGGCCGTGTTGTGCGGCGTGCCGTTCCGGTAGTGTTCGAGGCCCTCGGGCCCGTGCTGGTGGTGCTGGTGTCCGTTCATGGTTGCTCCCTTAGCTTGCGCCCTTTTCGTAGGGCTGGCCGGCCGCGCGGGGCGCGTACTCCTTGCCCGAGAAGATGACCAGGGTCACGAGGGTGATGAGATAGGGCATGATGCTGAAGAACTCGGGCGGCAGGCCCCTGAGCGACTCGATGTTGACCATGTAGATCGCGAGGGCGACGGCGGAGCCGAAGAGGAGGCTTGAGCCGAGGACGCCCTTCGGCAGCCAGCGGCCGAAGCTGACCGCGGCCAGGGCGATGAAGCCGGCGCCGTTGATGGTCATGTTCGTGTATTGGATGGTCTGCGTGAGGACGAGGCAGCCGCCCGCGAGGCCCGCGTAGGCGCCCGAGGTCAGGACCGCGACGTAGCGCATCTTCCGGACGTCCACGCCGGCGGAGGCCGCGGCGGCGGGGTGCTCGCCGCAGGCCCTGAGGCGCAGGCCGAAGGGCCGCTTGTAGAGGACGTACCAGGTGACGAGGAGGACGCCGAGGGCGATCCAGGCGGTCGGGTAGATGCCGCCGAGGCCCGTCACCATGCCGAGCTTGTAGGGCTCGGTGCGTTCCTGCTTGAAGATTATCTGGCAGAGGAAGATCGTCACGCCGGAGGAAAGGAGGTTGATGCCGGTGCCGGAAATCGTCTGGTCGGCCTTGAGGCTGATGGAGGCGTAGGCGTGGATCAGGGAGAAGAGCATGCCGGAGCCCGCCGCCACGAGGAGGGCCAGCCACTCGGAACCCGGCACGGTCGACTCGAGGAGGACGTGGGTCGTGGCCGCGGCGAAGGCGCCGATGGCCATGAGGCCCTCCAGCGCGATGTTGACGACGCCGGCGCGTTCCGACACGAGTCCGCCCATCGCGGCGATGAGGATGGGCGCCACGATCATGAGGACGGAGGGGATCATCCCGAAAATGTTACTCATCGTTCCTTGCTCCCTTCGCCTCGGCGATGCGCTTCTGGCGCCATTCCATGATCATCTTGAAGCCCGCGCGGAGCGAGATGAAGACGACGACGAGGCCCGAGATGATCCAGGTGATGACCTTGGGGATGTCGCGGGACTGCATGAGGGGCTGGGCGGAGGCGAGCATGCCGAAGAGCAGGCCCGACACCAGCGTGCCGCCCGCGGTGCTGTTGCCGACCAGGGCGACCGCGATGCCGTTGAAGCCGTAGTTGTCGAGGCCGCCCAGGACGCGGCCGTAGCTGAAGGAGCCGAGGGCCACGATGACGCCCGCGAGGCCGGCGAAGGCGCCGGAGATCGCCATGGAGGTCGTGATGCTCCTCGTCACCTTGATGCCCGAACAGCGCGCGGCCTCCTTGTTGAGGCCCGTCGCGCGGAGCTCGAAGCCGAGCTTGGTGCGCTCGATGACGAACCAGAAGAAGACGACGCACAGGACGACGACGAAGAGACCCGTGTTGAGGCGGGAGCCGTTGGTCAGGGACTCGAAGAAGCCGTTCTTGAGGAGGGCGGTCTCGGGGTAGTTCGGCGTGCGGTAGGTGTTCGCGGCCGGGATGAGCTGCGTCAGGAAGCGGGAAAGGAAGTACGCGACGTAGTTCAGCATGATGGTGGAGACTACCTCGGAGACCGAGTATCTCGCCTTCATCCAGCCGACGAGCCCGCCCCAGAGCGCGCCGGCCAGGAGGCCGGCTAGGAGGGCCAGGGCCCAATGGAGGCCCGGCACCTGCGGCCCGAAGAGGGCGACGAACTGCGCGGCCGTGAGGCCCATGATGTACTGGCCCTCGGCGCCGACGTTGAAGAGGCCGGTGCGCGCGGCGAAGGCCATGGACAGGCCGCAGAGGATGAGGGGCATGGAAGCGGTGAGCCACTCGCCGATGTAGCGCGCGTTCCAGACGCCGCGCGTCACGTCGAGTCCCGTGAGGGTCTGGAGGAGCGCCGCGTACATGTTGGCGGGATTCTTGCCGACCGCGACGATGATGAGGGTTCCGCAGATGAAGCCGAGGATGACGACGAGGACGGAAATGGCCCCGTCGCTCGCGATGAGGGCGTCGAGGAGACTGGGCCTCGCGGCGCCCTTAGCCTGGTCTTTCGTGGTGGAGGCCATGGTCAGGAAGCTCCTTGGGCGGCGCCGGGCTTGCCGTTCTTGGACCGGACGCCGGCCATCATCGCGCCGATCGCGCGCTCCTCGGCGGAGGCGGCGTCGACGACGCCGACGATCTCGCCCTTGGAGATGGCGGCGATGCGGTCGCAGAGGGCCATGATCTCGTCGAGCTCGAAGGAGACGAGGAGGACCGCGCGGCCCTTGTCCCGCTCGGCGACGATGCGCTTGTGGATGTATTCGATGGCGCCGACGTCGAGGCCGCGAGTGGGCTGCGCGACGACGAGGAGGCGGGGGGAGAGGTCGATCTCCCGCGCGATGATCGCCTTCTGCTGGTTGCCGCCCGACATGTTCCGCGCCTTCGTGGCCGGGCCGCGGCCCGCGCGGATGTCGTACTGGCCGATGAGGTCGGCGCCCTTGGCGGCCATCGCGGCGAAGTCGATGACGCCGCCGCCCTTCAGGAAAGGCTTCTTGTCGTAGGTCTTGAGCGCCAGGTTCTCGTCCAGGCGGAAGTCCAGGACGAGGCCGTGCTTGTGCCGGTCCTCCGGGACGTGGCCGATGCCGGCCTCCACCCGCTCCTTGATCGAAAGGTGGGCGATGTCCTTCCCCTCGAGGAGGATGCGGCCCGCGTGGGCGGCCTTGAGGCCGGTGATCGCCTGGATGAGCTCGGACTGGCCGTTGCCGTCGACGCCGGCGAGGCCGACGATCTCGCCGGCCCGGACCTCGAGGTTGAGGCCCTTGACGGCGGGATGTCCCTTGGAGCTCATTACGGAGAGGTCCTCGATCTTGAGGACGACCTCGCCGGGCTTCGCGGGCTCCTTGTCGATGCGGAACTTGACGGCCCTGCCGACCATCATCTCCGCCATCTCCTCCTCGCTCGTCGGCGCGACGTCCACCGTGCCGATGAAGCGTCCGCGGCGGAGGACCGTGCAGCGCTCGGCAGCCTCCTTGATCTCGCGGAGCTTGTGGGTGATGAGGATGATGGTCTTCCCCTCGCCCTTGAGGCGCTTGAAGATGGCCATGAGCTCGTCGATTTCCTGGGGCGTGAGGACGGCGGTCGGTTCGTCGAATATCAGGATGTCGGCGTTGCGGTAGAGGATCTTGAGGATCTCGACGCGCTGCTGCATGCCGACCGTGATCGTTTCGATCTTGGCGCGCGGGTCGACCATGAGGCCGTAGCGCTCGGAGAGCTCGGCGACGCGTTTCTCCGCGCCGGCGAGGTCCACGGTGCCGTCGCGCTTCCGCGGCTCCATGCCCAGGATGATGTTTTCGGTGACGGTGTAGTTGTGCACGAGCTTGAAGTGCTGGTGCACCATGCCGATGCCGAGGGCGGTGGCCTCGTTCGGGTCCTTGATCCGGACCTCTTTGCCCTTGACGCGGATCGAGCCGCCGTCGGGATCGTAGAGGCCGAAGAGCACGGACATGAGGGTAGACTTGCCCGCGCCGTTCTCCCCGAGGATGGCGTGTATTTCGTTCTCGCGCACCCGAAGAGTAACCCGGTCGTTCGCTACGATTCCGGGGAATACCTTCGTGATGTCGAGCATCTCGATGGCGTACTCGTCCATGTCGTATCCAATTTCGCCAGAATGAGAAAACGGCGGGGGCCCGCGCCCGCTTCGCGGAATGCGGACCCCCGCCGTCCGGTCCGCGCGCCACAAGGCGCGCGGAACCTTCGAGGGCTGTTACTGCTTGTCGCTCGCCTGGAGATTCTCGGGAACGAGCTTCGCGGCCTTGGCCTCGGCGTAGGTCGGGATGACCTTGACGGTGCCGGCGACGATCTTGGCCTTCGCCTCGTTGACCTTGGCGACGATGTCGGCGCCGAGCTCGGGGTTCTTGTCGGAGAAGCCGACGCCCTCGGACTTGGTGTCGAGGACGACAACCTCGGCCTTGAAGGTCTTGTTCTTGACGGCCTCGAGAGCGTACTTGGAGGCGGTCTCGACCTTCTTGAGCATGGAGGTCAGGACGGCGGACTTGCCCTCGGCGTAGACGCCGTCGGCGAACTGGTCGGAGTCGACGCCGATCGCCCAGACGTTCTTGCCCTGGCTGCGGTATTCCTTGGCCTGGGCGATGGTGCCGTTGCCGGTGCCGCCCGCGGCGGAGAAGATCGCGTACACGCCGGAATCGTACCAGTTCTTGGCCTGGGCCTTGGCGAGCTCGGGCTTGCCCCAGTCGTTGGCGTAGTAGTCGACGATCTTGGCGTTGGGGAGGACGGACTTGATGCCCTGGATCCAGCCCATCTCGAACTTCGTGATGACCGGGCCGGGGATGCCGCCGATGAAGCCGAACTTCGGATCCTTGATGCCGTCGGCCTGGGCCTTGAGGGCGGCCGCGACGCCGACGAGGTAGGAACCCTCGTGCTCGG
>DAINBW010000011.1:0-15217 GCA_036732745.1 Spirochaetales bacterium
CTCCGGTCGCGAGCTCGGCCAGGGGGCCGACCGCGGCTCCCCGCACGCTCGCTATGAGCGAAGCCGCCTCGGACGCGAAGGTCTCCTCGAGCCGCTCGGCGACGGCGCGCTCGAGGGATTCGCGGATGTCCGGCTCCGAGAGGCGTTTCCGGACGACGTCAACGGTGAGGAGCTCCTTCGCGACGGTGTCGCCGATGCTTCGCGCGATGCGGCGCCGCTCCTTGGGAAGGAGGCCCGGCGTGAAGGGCAGCCGGATGCCCGCGATCCGGATCTCGCGGAGCGGCCTGAAGAGCATCTTGATGGCGAGCCAGTTGGTCGCGAGGCCGATGACCGCGCCAATGAGGGGCGGGACGATCCAGGTGAAAAAGAAGCTCACTTCGCCGCCGCCTTGGCCGCGCGTTCGGCCTGCTCCCGGCTTTCAAAGACGAGGAGCTGGCTCGCCATGACCCAGCCTTCCGGAGGTGGCTCTTCCCCTGCCTTGGGCTCGGCGACGATGCGCACGCGATACCAGAACTCGGCGCCCGTTCCCCGGGGCGAAGGCGCGACGCCGTTCCCCGACGAGGGCGCGGCTACCTTGGCGGGCGCCGTCCCCAGCTCCCGCCCGACGAGTTCGACCAAGGTTCCGTCGCGCAGGTGCGAGACGCCGGCGGCCTCGGAGCCGGGCGACGCGGCCAGACTGACGTAGGAATCCTTGACCAATGCGTAACCAAGGCCGGCCGACAGGGGCGGATTGGCGGCCAGCTTGAGGTCGCCAACCCTGGAGCAGGAAACGGCGACGAGGAGCGGAAGCAATAACAGCGAAATGGCGCGGGCTTTCACGTGGGCATCCTTTCGACCGATTGAATTTACCCAAATCGCGTGTCATTTTAAAGCCTATGCGAATGCAAATGCGCAACATTGTTGCGATTGGCGTCTTGTCGCTGGCCTTTATCACCCAAAGCCAGGCACAGACGACCTTCCCGCCCCTGCCCGCCGGCTTTCGGTTCGATGCGGTCCTTTCCGGCAACCTTCCCGTAAGCTTCGAAGCGGGCCGTGACGCCCTTCCCCATTGGGAGCTCGCGACTCGCATCGGCGCCGAATGGGCCGCGAAAAGCTGGGTTCCTCTTCGGTTCGAGGCGGGCGGTTTTCGCGTGAGCCCCTCTCGTCCCGACGCGAGCCTGTCGCTCTTCAAGGGCTTTGACGGTTATCGCTTCGCGCTCCTGACGGGACCGCGCTTTTTCCCGGACGCGTCGCATCGCATGGAGATCGCCACACTGTGCGGAGCCGGCCTGTCCGCCGCGCGATACACGAACACGACCCTCGTCATTGCCTATCCGTCGCTGCTCATGCAAGGCCGCTTGTACCTCGCCTTTCCGAACTCGCCCTACCACGGCATCCTTGGCCTCCCGCTGGAGCTCATGTTCCGCGGTCCCGTCCTGACCGCTTCGGCGGGCATCGAACTGGCCTTTGGCATGTCTTTCGGCGGCATGGGTACGCGGCGATGAGACGACACGCGCCTCTCGCTCCCTTTCTTGCGGCGGCGTGTTTCGCCGCTTCGCTCATCGCCGCGGCCTGCGCGCTTCCCGAAGCGCCTCGGCGATTCGCGCTGGTCTATGGCGTTACGGATTATCCGGGTACCGCCAACGATTTGACCTATCCGGCGATCGATGCGATCGAGATGAACAGCGCGCTTGCGGGCTCCGGTTGGATTTCTCAAACAAAAACAAATGCCGCCGCGACGAAGGCCGCGATACAGTCAGATATCGAGTCGCTATCCGCCAGCCTAACACCGGACTCAAGCGTCTTGGTCTACTTCTCCGGTCATGGCACGAGCGTCGCGGATACCGCCTATTTCATACCCCATGACGGCTTGTCCGGCACGGCTTTGTGTGTTTCCTTGTCGGAAATAAAGGCTTGGTTCCAGAACCTGCCCTGCCGCAACAAGATCCTCATTCTCGACACCTGCTATTCCGGCGGTTTCGTGGATACGGGCTCCGCCATCGACACGGCGCCGCAGGCCTACGGTCCGCTGGATGGCGGAACGACGGCGGAGTTTCCGAGTTCCGCGTTTTCCAACTTCAGCCGGCTACTTGAAATGAACGCCGGTACGGGTGATTCGGACCTGTTTGTTCTCTCCGCGGCGGGTTCGCGGGAACTCTCCTACGAAAGCTCCGGCTTCGGGGGAGGGAACGGGGTCTTCACTTCTTTCCTGATCGGTGCCGCGGGCAACGCCGACGCGGACAAGGACAGGCTCGTGACCCTGAGCGAAGCATACAGCTACGCAAGCCTTGGGGTAAAATCGTATTGGAACGCCCAAACGTGGAACCAATTCAATGGTGTTGGGTATGCCGATTACCTTCCGCATCTTTCCGGCCAGCGGAGGGATGTCGTCCTTTTCGATCGGCGCTGAAACGCCTCGGGCGCGCTGGCCCCCCGCGCCTCAGCCGGACGGACGGCGGATTTTCCCGCCCGACCATTCCTCCAGCGCGGGGCCGTCGAGGGGTGCCAGCTCGTAGCGGGACAGGTCGGCGGCGGGGGCGTAGACGAAGCGGTCATGGGCCGCCATGAAGGCCGGCTCGGCGGTGAAGACGGCGGGATACACGAGAAAGCGAAACCGCTTTGCGCCCACCTTCGCCTCGTAGACGCGGGGCTCGGCCGCGAGCCCCACGGCGGGGCCCTCGAGCCCGAGCTCTTCGGCCAACTCCCGGGCCAATGCGTCGCGGGGCTCCTCGCCCGGCTCGACCTTGCCGCCGGGAAGTTCCCAGAGTCCGCCATGACCGGCGGCGGCGGAGCGCCGGGCCAGGAAGACGAGGGGCTCGCCGGCCGGCCCCGGGCGCTCCGCAAGGGCGGCGACAACCACGATCAGGCCGTCGACTGGCTGCGCGATTGTCTGCTGCGCGACTGGCTGCGCGACGGGCCGCGGCGCGGGCCGAGCGGCGGAGCCATCTCCGCCGGGGGCGGCCGTTTCCTTGTCCATCGGAATCCGCGCCTAGACCTCGAAGCTCCCCGAATCGTCCCTGACGAACTCGTTGAAGACATAGACGACGACGCCGCTCGAACGGACCCGCATTTCGGCGTGGCCGGCCGCGGCGAGCTTTTCCAAGGCGTTGCGGGCCTCTTCCATGGTGATGTCGGCCTCCAGGGCCACCTCGCCCGGCGTGACGAGGCCGCCGTTCTTCTTGGCGGCGCGGAGTATGCTGTGCTCGACGCTTTCCTTGGCGGGGGCGGAGGAGGCCGGGCCTCCCCGGCGCATCGGGTAACCGCGGGACTCAAGCTCAATGGCCGCGCGGACCTCGACTTCGAGATTCCGCTTTTCGACCTGGCGCGGAAGGGTGAAGAAGTCATACACGAGGCCGAAGCCGCCGAGTCCTCCGGTGAGGATCCAAAGGATGCCGGTGCCGGTCTTGCCGAGGTAGAAGCGATGGAGGCCGAGCCATCCGCAGCCCGAAAAGAGCCAGAGGGCGTAGGCGACCGGTATACTGTAGCGCATGACTTACTTGCCTCCTAAGGCCCGCCATTGGCGTTCCTCCCGCCATGATAGCGCGAAGCCGGGGATTTGACCACGGGGGCGTTTTCGTGCTAAACCCTTCCATCAGTTTCCTTTATTCCGCGAGGAGAGACGCATGAAACTCATGACCATCAAGGAAATCTTCGCCCTCGAGCCCGACGGCCGCACCGTCACCGTCAAGGGATGGGTCCGCACCAAGCGCGAGACCAAGGCGGCGGTTTTCCTCGAGGTGAACGATGGTTCCCGGATGGGCAACATGCAGTGCGTCTTCGACGAGGCGGCGGCCGCCGCCGCGGGCGCCGAGCTCGGCCGCGCGGGCACGGGCGCCAGCGTCGCCGTGGAGGGCGTCCTCGTCGCTTCCCCGGCCGCCGGCCAGAAGCTAGAGGTCAGGGCGAGCTCCCTCCGCGTCATCGGCGAGGCCCCGGCGGAAACCTACCCCCTCCAGAAAAAGGCCCACTCCTTCGAGTTCCTGCGGGAGATAGCCCACCTGCGCCCGCGCACGAACACCTTCGGCGCCGTCGCGCGGGTCCGCAACCGCATGGCCTTCGCCATCCACGAATTCTACCAGGCCCGCGGCTTCAACTACGTGCACACGCCGCTCATCACCGCCTCCGACTGCGAGGGCGCCGGCGCCATGTTCCAGGTGACGACCCTCGATCTCGAGCGGATCGCCAAGTCCGGCCAGGCCGTCGACTACTCCAAGGACTTTTTCGGCAAGCCCTCCTTCCTCACGGTCTCCGGTCAGCTGAACGTCGAAACCTACTGCGCCGCCCTCGGCCGGGTCTACACCTTCGGCCCGACCTTCCGCGCCGAGAACTCCAACACGACCCGCCACCTCTCCGAGTTCTGGATGATCGAGCCCGAGGTCGCCTTCGCCGAGCTGCCGGACAACATGGAGCTCGCCGAGGAGTTCCTGAAGCACCTCGTCAGGACCGCCCTCAGGGACTGCGCCGAGGACCTCGCCTTCTTCGACCAGCGCATCCAGCCGGGACTCGTGAAGAGCCTCGAGGCCGTCCTCGAAAAGCCCTTCGCCCACATGACCTACACGGAGGCGGTCGCGGTCCTCGAGAAGCACGCGGACAAGTTCGAGGTCAAGCCCTACTGGGGCCTGGACCTCATGAGCGAGCACGAGAAGTTCCTCTGCGAGCAGATCGCCGGCGGACCGCTCTTCCTGACCGACTACCCGAAGGAGATCAAGTCCTTCTACATGAAGCAGAACGCCGACGGCAAGACGGTGCGCGCGATGGACCTCCTCGTCCCGCGCTTCGGCGAGATCATCGGCGGCTCCGAGCGCGAGGAGCGCCTGGAGGTCCTCGAGGCTCGCATCCGCGAGCTCGGCCTCGACGAGAAGGCCTACTCCTGGTACCTCGACCTGCGCCGCTTCGGCACGACGCCCCACTCGGGCTTCGGCCTCGGTTTTGAGCGCCTCATCCTCTTCGTCACGGGCATGGGGAACATCCGCGACGTGATTCCCTTCCCGCGCGCGCCCAAACTTGCCGATTTCTAATACCGGAGCGATGGCGATCTTGAAACAAGCCTCACGCGCGTCCCGACGGGCGCGAACCACGACCTTACTCCCCGCCCTGGGGGCGCTCTTGCTCGCCCTCGCGGCGGCGCCGGCGGCCGCCTCCGCCGGGACCGGCGCTTCGGGAGGCGGCGCCGCGGGCCTCGGCGCCTTCGTCGCCCCGGCGCCGGCCATCAACGCGAGCGCCGCCGTCGTCATGGACGCGGCGACGGGCACCCTCCTCTACGGCAAGAATCCCGACCTCCGCGTCCCCCCGGCCAGCCTCACCAAGCTCGTCACGCTCCACGTCGTCTACGAGGAGATCCGCGCGGGCCGCCTCTCCAAGGACGAGCTCGTCGAGATCGATCCGCGGGACTGCTCCCCGATCATCCCCTACGGCTCCTCCCTCATGTACCTTCACCCGGGCATGCGCGTCACGGTGCTCGACCTCATGCGCGGCGCCGCCGTCGTCTCCGGCAACGACGCGGCCTTCGCCCTGGCCCGCCGCGTCGCGGGCTCCAACGACGCCTTCGCCCTCAAGATGAGCGCGGCGATGCGCGAGCTCGGCCTCCCGGGCCTGCGCTTCGTGGAGCCTTCGGGGCTCTCCGAGCTCAACGTCGTCACCGCCCGCGACTTTGCCCTCTTCTGCCGCCGCTACATGGAACTCCATCCCGAGTCCCTCGCGGAGCTCCACTCGCTCAGGTACATCGAGTTCCCCCGGGCCGAGCACGCGACGGCGGACTACAAGCCGGCCGGGCGCATCATCCAGTACAACCGCAACAACCTCGTCCTCGGCTACGAGGGCTGCGACGGCCTCAAGACCGGCTACATCATCGAGTCCGGCTACAACCTCGCGGCCACGGCCAAGCGGGGCGGCACGCGCTTCCTCATCGTGACCCTCGGCGGCACGGGCGAGGGCGCCCCCCGCGGCGGCGCGGCCCAGCGCAGCGTCGACGGCGCATCCCTCCTCGACTGGGCCTTCACGGGCTTTGTCACGATGGAGCCCGCCGTGGCCCTGCCCGCCGACCTAAAGTCCTACTACGGCTCGAAACGGCGCCTGGCGCTCGCGCTCGCGGCGCCGCTCGCCGCGACCCTGCCCCGCCCCCTCGCGCCCGGCCTCGAGGCGCGCCTCGTCCTCCCCGCCTTCGTGGACGCCCCGCTCGCCAAGGGCGCGCGGATCGGCGAGGTGATCTACTCCTCGGGCGAGCGCGTCGTCCGCCGCGTCGACATCGTCGCCGCCGAGGACCTGCCCAAGGGCAACGTCTTCAGGGTCGTCGGCGACGCCGTGGCCAAGTTCTTCGCGCGGCTCTTCGGCAAGCTTTAACCCGTCGGCTAGCTCTAGCCCGCGCCTTCGATACCCCGCTCACTCCCCGATAAACAAGGTCCCGTCCCGCTCGCGCGCGAAGCCCTCGGCCACGAGCTCGTCCGCGGCCCGCTCCACGCGCTCCCGCGCGAAGGGCAGGCTGCCCGCGAGCTCGTCCCGCGTGATCCGGCCGCGCTCGCCGAGGAGGCGGAGCGCCGCGCCGCGGATGCGCCGGTGCGAGTCCTCGAAGCGGCCCTGCGTCGCATGGTGCGCGCTCCGCCGGTTTGGGTTGCCGTGACGCTTCTTGATCGCGACGCCGCGGTCCATGAGGGCGTAGTACCAGGTCCGCGGATCCCCCTCGTCCAGGCTGGCGCGCACGAGGGGCTCGAGGCGCGCGTCGCCGACCCCCTCGGCTCCCGGGAAAAAATGGTGGAGGAACACCGAGCGGATGTTGGTTTCTATGAAGACAGTTGGCCGGCCGAAGGCGAAGGCAAGCACCGCGCGGGCGGTGTAGGGACCGACGCCCGGCAGCTCGCGAAGCCCAGCCTCGTCCTCCGGCGGGGCGCGGCCCGGCCTGGCGGCCACCGCCTCCGCCGCGCGCTTCAGGGCCAGGGCGCGGCGGTTGTAGCCAAGGCCGCTCCACAGCGCGAGAAGTTCGGCCAGGGGCGCCGCGGCGAGCTCCGCCGGCCCGGGAAAGGCCTTGAGGAAGGCCAGGTACTTCGGCACGACCCGGTCGGTCTGGGTTTGCTGGAGCATCACCTCGGAAACGAGGATGGCCCAGGGGTCGCGCGTCTCGCGCCAGGGAAAGGCGCGGGGCGCGGCGCGGTACTCGGCGAGGATGTAGGCGCGGAAGGCGGCCGCCTCCTCGGGACCGAAGCGGTCGGGATCGAAGAAGGGTCCCCCGTCCGGGGAAGCGCCGCCCGGTTCTGGTTCGGCGCCCGGCGATCGCTTGCTTTTCATCGCTTCCTCAGGAAGCCGAACCGGCGCCGGCGCGACCGAGCTCCTCCGTGAGGCGCCGACTCTTTCCGGCCAGGACGCGGAGCCGGCGCACGGCCTCCACAATGCCCGCGCTCTCCCGGGCGATGGAGGCCGCGGAGCCGCTGGCTTCCTCGGCGCCCGCGGTGAGGGCCCGAACCGAGGCGCGGACGCGCGACGAGTACTCGATCTGGCGCCGCGCCTCGTCGCGGATCGCCTCGCCGGCGACCGCGAGCGCCGCCATGGCCTCTCGGACCTCGGCGCTCGCCTTTTCCTGTTCCCGGGTGCCGGCCTTCACCTCGGCCAGGCGCTCGGCGGCTTTCTTGGCGCCCTCGGCGATCTCCGCGAGCGAGCCGCGGACCCGCTCGGCGTCGGTCCTGCCCTGTTCAGCGCGTCCGCGGATCTCCGCCGCGGTCTCCGCGATCTTGGCCGCCCGCTCGGCCTGGAGGAGGGCGAGCTTCTTGACCTCCTGCGCGATGATGCCGAAGCCCTTGCCGGACTGGCCGGAATGGGCCGCCTCGATGGCGGCGTTCATAGCGAGCAGGTTCGTCCGTTCGGCGAATTCGTTCACCGCGTCGACGACCTCCACGATGCCGCGGGAGGACTCGGCCACGCGGTCCACCGCCTGGGCGAGCGCGACGACCGAGCGCTCTCCCTCCGCGGTGAGTCCCGCGAGCCTGCCCGCGAAATCGGCGGTGGCCTCGATGTTGGCGGCGACGCTCGCCGCCCCGGCGGAAAGCTGGGCCGCCGTGGAGGCGCTCCTCGCCACGCTGGAGGACTGCTCGGCGAGGCTTTCGTTGACGCGGCCGATGGAGGCCAGGAACTCCGCGACCACGCCGTCCGCTTCGGCGGCGGAGACGGCCTGGCGCTTGGATTCCGCGTCGATCCGGCCGGCGCTCTCGTCGGAGCGGCCTATCGCCTCGGCGACCTCGGCGACCGAGTCGTCGAGCTCCCGGCCGATGCCGGCCGCCTCCTCGCCGGCGCGCTCCAGGCGGGAAAGGGAAGACTCAAGGCGGCCCGCGCCGTCCTCGGCTTCCCGCGCGAGCTTTTCAAGCTGATCCTTGAGCGCGGCTTGTCGCATGGAGAGCGATATGAAGATCGAAACGTTGAGCGCGAAGAACGCCAATCCCTGGAGCCAGGCGAAGGGATCGCGCCCGGAGGCTTGGTAATAGATGTCGTAGCTCGCGAATCCGATGCCGATGGCGATGCCGATAAGCACGGGCACCGCTTCCCGCCGGCCCCTGCGCACGGCGGATACCCCGGCGAAGAGGCCGAAGATGATCACGAGGAACACCGGCAACAAGGAAACGGTGAAGGCGAAATCCAGGACCGACTCGTCGCCCCGCAGGGCGACAAAGAGCGCGATGATCGCGAAGCCCGACGCGATGGCGGCGGCCTTGAGCCGCTTGTCGTCGCGATACCCGAAGAAGGACGAGAAAAAGCAAAAGAGGAAGGACAGGGAAAGCGGCAGGGAACCGCGGGCGATCGCGCGCAGCAGGGGTCCCGCGACGAGGTATTCCGCGCCCATCTCGTAGAAGTAGATCGAGATGGCGGCCAGCGTGAGGCCGAAGAACAGGTTTTCCCGCTCGGAGCGCCGGAAAAGAAACAGCGCCAGGAAATAGAATCCCAGGAAGAGGCAGAGCGCGCCGAGCATGCCGTAGAGGCCGCCGTTCCAAAAATTGAGGGGGCCGAGGTCGCGCGCCATGGCGCGCTGACCGCCGAGCGAATAGGCCGGCAGGACGAGGGAGGAGCCGCGATAGACGCAACGCAGGGCCAAGACCAGGTCACCCGAACCCATGGCCACGGCGGGGACATGAATGACCGCCGATCGGGTTCGCCGGAGATCAAAGGGCTCGAGGGATCCCCGGGAGCCGACATAGTTGCCGTTGGCGAACAACTCGGCCGCGGAACCGGCCTTGCCGGAAATGAAGAAGAGCCCGCGCTCCCCGGCCTCCCCGGCCTCGCCAAGGCTGTCCTTGAGGGCTCCAAGGCTCTCGGCGCCCAAGCGGACGCGCAACCAGAACACCGAGCCCGGTTGCCCCGGTGAAAATTTCCGGCCGGGCTTGATTTCCTCCCAGGCCGAATCGTCGAAATCCGGGCTGGCCCGTTCGGGCCCGTCGCCCGGGGCCCATTTCCACGCTTCGGGCACCAGTCTGCCCTGGCCTTGGGCAGGAGAAAGTTCGCTTTGGGCTCCGGCGCCCAGAACGAAAAGAAAGGCGAAAAGCAAGGCGGTCAGCGCGTGGACTGGCTTCATCGTGGTGCGAGGATATTGCATGCCGACAAAAACCGCAAGCGCGGAACCGGCAGGGCAAGACGGGAACGACGGTCCGGATCGCGCGAAGGCTTGCCCCGCGGGGCTAAAGCCTCGTTCCGCAGTTGAAGCATTCGCTGCGGAAGCTCGAGTTCTCGGCCTGGCAGTTGGGGCATTTCACCGCGAGCTGGCCGCTGGCGGTCGCCTTGGCGCCGGCCGGAGTCGGGGCTGACCGCCGCGGCGGCTCGGGCTCGGGCCTTGGTTCGGGTTCGGCCGCCGCTTCGTTCCCGGGCGCGGGCGTCGCCGGCTCCGGCCCGGGAGGGGGCGCGGCGGCGGTCAGGGGCTTTGCGGGCACGGCGCCCGGAAGGGCCCCTTCCTGGACCGGCAGGGCCGCGACATTCACGTTGATCGTCTGGCCCTCCTTCTTGTCGTCTTCCCCGCGCGGCGCCACCTGCAGGCGGGCCAACTCCCTGATCACGACCAGGAGTTCGATCGCGATGACGAGGAGAAGGGCGAGGGAGATCGACGCGAGGACCGTGACCATGACTAGAGGCGCTGGCGCGCCGTATACTCCGTGACCTCGAGCCTGAGGATCCGCTTGGGCTCGGCTTCGTCGTCGCAGGCCTGGCGGGGCTCTTCCCCGTAGTGCCCGAAGAAGAGCTCGATGGCCTTGCGCCGCTCCGCCTCGTCCTCCACGTCCTCGAGGAGGCCGAGCCCGACGATGCTCCGGTACTTCATGCCCCATTCGCAGGCGGTGGTGCTGGAGTCGTCGTGCCCGTGAACGACGTCGAGCTCGAAGCAGACGAGGTTGTTCTTGCGCAGGAAGTCGATCGTCCTGCCCTTCGTCCGGGTGATGAAATACATGTTGAGGACCCGCGCCCCGTCGTCGACGCCCTTCTGCCGATAGCCGGTCCGCCATTCGTAGCCGTAACAAAGGTTGACGATGTAGGGCGTGGTTCCGGCCGCGAAGCCGATGCGGCAGGACGGCGAGGAGGAAAGGATCTCCTCAAGGATAGCGGGATCGGTGACTTCCACTGCGGATCTGGGCATTTTTAGCGCTCCTGGGGCGAATGCGAACAAGCTTATTGATATGCAATAATACCAGAAACGGGCCTTGATGCAATAGCCCGCCGTCTGTCGCGCATCGCGCCCTTTTCGCCGCCGGCGGGGCCCCGGGGCGCCGCTTGACCGCCGCCAGGGCGCCGCTTGACCGCCGGGGCCCGCGGCGGGCAGGATGGGGCATGTTCGACCTCCTCCTGGCCTCCGCCTCCCCCCGCCGCCGCGAGATCCTCCGCGAGCTCGCCGGGGATCTCGGCCTCCGCTTTTCCCTTCTTTCTCCCGACGTGGACGAAAGCCTGCGCGACGATCTTCCCCCTCCCGAGCGCGTCCTGGCCTTGGCCGGCGACAAGGCTCGCGCGGCCCTCGCGCGGCCCGAGGCGGCGGCCTTCCGCTGGATCCTGGCCGCTGACACCCTGGTCTGCCTCCCCGGCGACCCACCTTCCCGCCAGGAACTCGTCCTCGGCAAGCCCGAGGGCCGCGCCGGGGCCGAGGCGATGATCCGCGCCCTGTCCGGCCGCGAGCACCTCGTCCACACGGGCCTCCTCCTCCTGGACCGGGCGACCGGGCGCGAGGTCGCGGCGCGCTCGGACTCCTCCGTCCGCTTCGCGACGCTCGAGGAGGAGGAAATCGCCTCCTACCTCGACTCGGGCGACTGGGAGGGCGTGGCGGGCGCCTACAAGATCCAGGGCCTCGCCGCCCGCTACATCGAGCGGATCGACGGGTCCTGGTCCGGCATCGTGGGCTTGCCAATCCGCGAGCTTTATGGCATTCTACGGCGGGCTGGCTTGGCCCCGCTCCCCGCGAGGGAAGCGTAACCCAGGCCGCCCCAAGCGCCCTTCAAGGGCGCCCGGCATCGCAAAGGCCGCCGTCGGCGACCAGCGGGCCGGAACTTCCGCCCGGCGCTCCCCTTTGGGTGAGGCCAGCCGGGCGAGATACAGAGACGGGGGTCGGCGCGAATCGCGTCGGCCGCGGGAGGCACTCGTGGCAGTAGTCACCATGAAGAACCTGCTTGAGTCCGGCGTCCACTTCGGGCACCAGGTCAAGCGCTGGGATCCGCGCATGAAGAAGTACATCTTCGCCGAGCGCAACGGGATCCACATCATCGATCTCCAGAAAACCATCCAGTCGATCAAGGAAGCCTACGACGCCGTCCAGAAGACGGTCGGCCAGGGCAAGAGCGTCCTTTTCGTCGGCACCAAGAAGCAGGCCCAGGCCGCCATCCAGAAGGAAGCCGAGCGCTGCGAGCAGTTCTACGTGAACAACCGCTGGCTCGGCGGCATGCTCACCAACTTCTCCACCATCAAGAAGTCCATCCAGCGCCTCAAGAAGATCGAGAAGATGGAGGTCGACGGGACCTTCGAGAGCCTCACCAAGAAGGAAATCGCCGCGCTCCAGAAGGAGAAGGCGAAGCTCGAGAAGAACCTCGGCGGCATCAAGGAGATGAAGGACCTTCCGGGCGCGATCTTCGTGATCGACACCCGCAAGGAAGCCATCGCCGTCACCGAGGCCCAGCGCCTCGGCATCCCGATCGTCGCCGTCGTCGACACCAACTGCAACCCCGAGGGCATCACCTACCCGATCCCCGGCAACGACGACGCCATCCGCTCCATCTCCCTCTTCACCCAGATCATCGCCAACGCCGTCGTCGAGGCGGGCGCCGCCGAGGGCCTCAAGATCATCGAGAACCTCGCGGGCGACGAGACCGAGGAAGTGAAGACCGACGCCGCTCCCGCCGCCGAGGACGCCGAGGTCGAGATCGACCCCGCCACCTACACCGGCGACACCAAGCCCAAGGCCGAGGACGCCCCCGCCGAGGAGGCTCCCCTCCCCGTCGACGAGGACCGGCTCTACGAGTCCAAGTAAGCCTTCGGCAGCCAAGGAGAACGCATAAATGGACATCAAGGCAAGCGACGTTAAGAACCTGCGCGAGAAGACCGGCGCGGGCATGATGGATTGCAAGAAGGCCCTCACCGAGGCGAACGGCGACATCGCCGCCGCCGAGAAGCTCCTCCGCGAGTGGGGCATGGCGGGCGTCGAGAAGCGCGCCGGCCGCGCCACGAACGAGGGCCGCGTTTTCATGAAGGAAGGCAACGGCAAGATCGCCCTCGTGGAGATCGCCTGCGAGACGGACTTCGTCGCGCGCAACGCCGACTTCATCTCCTTCGGCGACAAGCTCGCCCAGGCCGCCTTCGACAAGAACGTCGGAGAGGTCACGCCCGAGCTCGAGGCCCAGGTGAAGGACATCGCGTCCCTCATCAAGGAAAACATCACCCTGAAGCGCGTGAAGCTCGTCACCGCCGGCGCCAACGAGACCCTCCACTCCTACTCCCACGGCGAGGGCAAGCTCGGCGTCGTCGTCAAGTTCCGCGCCGACAAGGCCGAAGCCTTCAAGAACGAGAAGGTCGCCGGCTTCATCCACGACCTCGCGCTCCACATCGCGGCCTTCAACCCCATGTTCATGGATTCCGGCAAGCCCTCCCCCGCCTGGATCAAGGAGCAGGAGGAGATCTTCAAGGCCCAGGTCGACGGCGACGAGAAGATGAAGGGCAAGCCCGCCAACGTGATCGAGGGCATCCTCAAGGGCAAGCTCAAGAAGCTCTTCGCCGAGGTCTGCCTCCTCGAGCAGGGCTTCGTCAAGGAAGAGAAGACGCCCGTCAACCAGATGATGGCCAACGTCGCGAAGGAAGCGGGCTGCAAGCTCGAGCTCGTCGACTTCCTCTACGTCAAGGTGGGCGAGGCCTAAGGCCGGAAACGGTTCCGCCACGAGAAACCCGCGGTCCGCCCACGCTTTCCGAAGCGGGGGCACTGGCCGCGGGTTCCTCATATGCGTATATTGGTAGCGCGCGGCCCCAGGGCCCCGCAGCGCCTTTCCTTCCCGAAGGGAGATGCCATGGATTCCGTGAAGAGCGTCTGCGAAGAGAAGATGAAGAAGGCCCTCGAGGCCCTCAAGAACGAGTTCAACGGCGTCAGGACCGGGCGGGCCTCCCCCGCCCTCCTCGACAAGATCCGCGTCGACTACTACGGCCAGAAGACCCCCCTTCCCCAGGTCGCGACGGTCTCCGTTCCCGAGGCCCGCCTCATCGTCATCCAGCCCTGGGACCGCAGCCTCATCGGCGAGATCGAGAAGGCCATCCAGAAGTCCGAGCTTTCGCTCAACCCCTCGAACGACGGCAAGGTCATCCGCATCGCGATCCCGCCCCTCACCGAGGAGCGCCGCAAGGAGCTCGCGAAGCTCGCCAAGAACATGACCGAGCAGTCCCGCGTCCAGGTCCGCAACATCCGCCGCGACGGGCTCGAGGACCTCAAGAAGCAGCTCGCCGCCGGCGGCGTGCCGGAGGACGCGATCAAGAAGGAAGAGGACGAGCTCCAGAAGCTCACCGATTCCTACATCGCCCTCATCGGCAAGGCCTACGAAGAAAAAGAAAAAGAAATAATGGAGATCTGAAAGGAGCACCCCGTGCCTTCCTCCCCGCAGCGCTCCGTCCCGGCCCACGTGGCCATCTTCATGGACGGCAACGGTCGCTGGGCCACGGCGCGGGGCCTCCCCCGCACCGAAGGTCACCGCGAAGGTCTCGAGGCCGCCAAGCGCGTCGTGAAGTCCGCGGCGGACTCCGGCATCCGCTTCCTCACGCTCTATACCTTCTCCACGGAGAACTGGAAACGGGCGGCGGAGGAAGTCGGCTTCCTCATGGGCCTCATCAAGCGGCACCTCGTGGCCGAACTCGACTTCTACCGTGAAAACCGCATCCGCGTCGTGCATTCCGGCGATCCCGCGGGCCTGCCCCGCGACGTCCTTGAGGAAATCGAGCTCGTCCAGCGCGACACCAAGGACTTTGACCGGCTCACGGTCAACCTGGCCATCAACTACGGCGGCCGCGACGAGATCGTCCGCGCCGCGAGGAAAGTCGTCGCCGCGGGCCGGGAAATCAACGAAGCCTCCATCGCCGAAAACCTCGACCGGCCCGAAATTCCCTTCCCCGACCTCGTGCTCCGGCCGGGCGGGGAAACCCGCCTTTCCAACTTCCTTCTCTGGCAATGCGCCTACGCCGAGCTCGTGTTCCTGCCCAAGCTCTGGCCCGATTTCGGCCCCGAGGACCTCAAGGCGGCCATCGACGAATATCGCCGCCGGGACCGGCGCTTTGGAGGCACCGCTTGAGCAACCTGACCCAGCGCCTTCTCCTCTTTTTCGTCGGGGTTCCGGCGATCATCGCCGTCGTGGTCTTCCTGCCCCAGGGACGCCACGCGGCGGTCGTGGCCCTGCTCCTCCTCTTCTCCGGCGGTTCGGGCGTCGAGCTCGGGCGCCTCTTCGTCGACAAGGGGATCGCGGTAAAGCCCGCCGTCTTCGGCGCCATCGCCGCGGTCGTCCCGGGACTCTTCTACGCCGCCCTCTACCTGAAGCGCGGCTCCTTGGCCGCGGCGGGCATCGGTTCCTTCGTCGCCGCCATCCTCGCGGTCATCGTGCTCTCCTCCTTCGCCTTCTCCCCGAAGGAACGGATCGAGGACATCCTGCCGCGGGCCGCGGGCTACGGCTTCGCCTTCGTCTACCCCGGCCTCTTCGCCGGCTTCCTTGTCCTCATCGCGGCACAGCCCCCGCGCGCGACCGCTGCGGATATGGGGGAGCGTGACGCCGGCCGCGAG
>DAINBW010000012.1:0-14778 GCA_036732745.1 Spirochaetales bacterium
CGGCGGAGGGCCTGCGCGCCGGTGAAGGCGCCCCGTTCGTGCCCGAACAGCTCGCTCTCGACCAGGGATTCGGGGATGGCGGCGCAGTTGACGGCGACGAAAGGGCCTGCGGAACGGCGGGACGCGCCATGGAGGGCGCGCGCGGCGAGCTCCTTGCCCGTACCGCTTTCACCGGAAAGCAGGACCGTGGAATCCGCGGGAGCCACCGTCGCGACGAGGGACAGGAACTCGCGCAGGGCGTTCGACCTGCCGACAAGACCGTAATCCGGCTCCGCCAAGGAACGCGGAGCCTCCCTTCCCGGGGCGGGAACCGCGGCGACGGCGACGGGCCGCCGTACCTCCTCCGCGTGGAGGGCCGCGCGGCCTATTTGCCGCCGAAAGGAGCAGGCCTCCGCCAAGAGCGCCGCGGCGCGCTCGACCATGGCCAGCGGTTCGTCGGAGCCGCCGCCGGGCAAGGGCCCCCTGCGCCCATCCCGCTGGAGAAAGGCCATGAGGCCGACCGCCGAGCCCTCCACGATGACCGGACCGGCGAGGAGGCGCGTGCCGCCGCTTTCGGCGCGGAACGAACCGCCCCGCTCGAGAATCTCGCCGAGCGGGCCTTCCCCGAGCCTGAGCACTGTCCCCCGGGGCAAGGCAAGAATTTCTTCCAGGCCCTCGCCCCCCGCTCCGGCCATGCCGGAAGGAGGGGCGACCAGGATCGTCGGAGCTTCGCCGGGAGAAAGCGCGAGGGCCGCGAGAGCGGCGGTGGCGCCCAAGGCCCTCTCGATCCTTTCCATAAAGGGCGGGAGGGCGTCTTCGAGGGCGGCATGTCGGTTGAGAAGCCTGGAAAGCTCGTACAGGAGGGGAAGCTGGCTGTCGGGCGGCGCGAGGAGCGCGGCGGCATCGATCGGCATGATCGATAGTGGCCAAACAACGCCTCTCTGCGCAAGCCTCCGGATACCCTCCCCGCCCTGATACATCACGCTTCCACCCATAGAAACACGAACGACCATTGGCTATACTTGCCCAGCACCCCGCGCTCGACGACGAGCCGCGGAAAGGGTCGGAGGTCGGCAATGGCAACGAAGATCGGCATCATCGGCGCGGGCAAGATCGGCGAGGCGCTCGTGCAGGGCATCCTTGCCCAAAGGCTCGCTTCGCCCGACGAGCTCATGCTTTCGGTCCGCTCCGAGAAGCACCGCGCCGAACTGCAGGCGCGCACCGGCATCAGGACCCTGACCGACAACCGCGAGGTCGCGGCGGCGGCCGAGACCATCGTCATCGCCGTCAAGCCGAAAAACGTCGGCGAAGTGCTCGACGGCATCGCCGATCTACTCGGGCCGAAGAAGCTCGTCATCTCCACCGCCGCCGGCGTCCCCCTCGAGCTGCTCGAAGGGCGGGTTCCCGCCGGCACGCCGGTGATCAGGACGATGCCGAACATGGCGGTCGCGATCGGCGAAGGGATGACCGCGCTGTCGCCCGGGAAGACGGTCCCCGGCGAGCGCCTCGACTGGGCCACCTCGATCTTCAGGGCCTGCGGCCGCGCCCTCGTCGTCGGCGAGGAGCACATGGACGCGGTGACGGGACTTTCCGGATCGGGGCCCGCGTACGTCTACATCATCATCGAGTCGCTCGCCGACGGCGGCGTCAAGCTCGGACTGCCGCGCGACGTCGCGACCGAACTGGCGGCCCAGACCGTCCTCGGCGCCGCCGCCAACGTCCTCAAGACCGGCGAGCATCCCGCGAAACTCAAGGACCAGGTCACGACGCCGGCCGGCGTCACCATCGACGGCATCCTCGAGCTCGAGGAGGGCCGCGTCCGCGTCACCCTCATCAAGGCCGTCGTCAAGGCGGCGGAACGGGCGCGGCAACTCCTCCACAAGGCCTACTAAAGGAAGCCCGCGGCGAATCCGCCGCGGGCGACCGGCCAGGTGCCTCGGGCGGCTAGGTCGCCAGGAGAACCTGGACATCGCAGACGTTGGTGTTCGTCGGACCGGTCTTGACGAGTCCCCCGGCCGCCGAGAAAAAAGCGTAGGAGTCGTTCTCGGCGAGGGCCGCGGCCGCGTCGAGGCCCGCCGCTTCGGCGTCGCGCTGCAGCTTGAGGTCGGCGAAGGCTCCGGCGGCGTCGGTGGGGCCGTCGTTGCCGTCGGTCCCGGCGGAGAGGAAGGTCAAGCCCTCCCCGTCCTTCGGCGCCCGGCCCAGGGCCGCAAGGAAGGCCAAGGCCATCTCCTGGTTCCTGCCGCCCTTGCCCTTCCCCCGCAGCGTGACCGTCGTCTCGCCGCCGGCGATGAGGCAGGCGGGCCGCTTGAGTGGAAAGCCCGAGACGGCGATATCCTTGCCGATGCCCAGGAAGAGCAGGGCCGCCTCGCGGGCCTCGCCGGTGATCCTCGACGACAACACGAGGCAGTCATAGCCGCGGCGGCGCGCCTCGGCCTCGGCGGCGCCGAGGGCCAGCCGGTTCGTGCCGACCAGGATGGTCCTCGTGCGCGCGAAACAGGGATCGCCGGGCTTGGGCGTGTCGGCGATCCGGCCCGCGACGCCTTCCTTGAGCCGTTCCGCCGCCGCCGCGGGCAGCTTGTCCTCGATGGCATAGCGCCGGACGATGCCGAGCGCGTCGGCGAAGCTCGTCGGATCGGGCACGGTCGGGCCGGAGGCGATGGCGTCAAGATCGTCGCCCACGACATCCGACAGCACCAAGGCCACCACCGTCGCCGGCGCCAACGCGGCCGCCAGGCGTCCGCCCTTGACGGCCGACAGGTGCTTGCGCACGCAATTCACCTCGTGGATGGTCGCGCCGGAGGCCAGAAGGAGCTTGGTCGTCGCGGCCTTGTCCGCGAGGGACAGTCCCGGCGCCGGCGCGCAGAGAATCGCGGAACCGCCGCCGGATACGAGGACGAAAACGAGATCGCGTTCCGTGAGCACTGTCCCCAAGGATCGGCCAAAGTCGAGCACGGCCGCCGCCGCCGCGACCGATCGCTCGTCGGGAACGGGATGCCCCGCCTCGAGGAGCCGGATTTTTCCCAGCGCCTCGACATGTCCTTCCTTCACCGCCACGAAGCCTCCGGCAAGCCTCGAGCCAAGAGCGCGTTCCAGGCCGGCCGCCATCCGCGCCGACGCCTTGCCCATGCCCGTGGCGAAAATGCGGTCATACTTCGCCAGCGGATACCGGAGGGTCTCAAGCTCCGTCCCCACGACGAGCACTGTCCCCCCGTCGGTTTCCTCGATCCTGACGGCGCGATTGATCATCGGCTCGGGATCAACCCGCTCGACGGCGGCGCGAAAAATCGCCTCCGCATCCTCTCGCGCCTTCATTGGCGGCCACTTTTCGCGCCGGCCTTCGCGCCGGGCTTCTTGTCTTTGTTCGCGATGGCCATCTCGGCCAGCTCGAGATTGCGGGCGACTTGGGGTGAACGCGCCAACTCGAAGGCCCGTTCGAAAAGCCCGCGGGCCCGAAGCGGCTCGCCCAGGTCGTTCAGCGCAATCGTGCCGGCGTTGTTCAGCGCCGGCCAGTTCGTCGGATCGAGGAGGGCCGCCTCCTCGAAAAGCGCAGCAGCCGCCGCCTTGGTTCCGGCTTCGCGGGCCGCCTCGCCGCGGGCGAAGAGGTCCATCGACTCCCTGCTCCGGGCAAACGAGTCCTCTCGTGAACAAATCTCGCGCCGACGCTCCAAAATGAGGCGCGATCGGGAGTTGCGGCCGTCCGGAGCGGCTTCGGGGCAGGCAAGGGCGGCCGCATAGCGCCGCTCGGCCTCCTTCCGCTTGCCTCGCGCGTAGGCGATGTCGCCGAGGGCGGAATGCCGGTGGAAAGACTCCCCATAAAGGCGCTCTTCCTTGAGGATATACGTCTCGGCTCCCTCGGCGTCCCCCTTCGCGAGGAGGATCACGCCGAGATTCCGCAGCACGCGGAGCGAATCCGCTTCTTTGGATTCAAGCTTGCGGAACCAGCGTTCGGCCTTGGCATGGTCGCCTTGCACGAATGAATTGAGGCCGAAGCGCTCATAGAAAGCCAGGAGAAAAGCGGCCATACAGGTGGTATCTCCGATGAAAACCAGGCCGAGCCCGCCCGGGATGCCCTCAGGATTTGTGCCCATGATGCCCACGGGGACAGTGCTCGGCCTTGGCGAATGCGATGGCCGCCCCTCGACAGGGGCGGCCCCATGCGATCAGATGAAGATATCGAGAACGAGGACGGCCAGGAAGGCGACCACACCCTCAACCGCCGTGGCGGAGGTGTAGACCTTGTACGCCGTGCTGACCGGCATGTTGGAGAACTGGGAAACGACCCAGAAGTAGGAATCGTTGGCGTGGGAAACGACCATGGAGCCGGCGCCGATCGCGATCGCGGTCAGGGCGGGGTCGAGGCCGAGGGTCGCGAGCATGGGCGCGAGGATGCCCGAGGTCGTGACGATGGCGACCGTCGAGGAACCCTGGGCGGTCTTCAACGCCGCGGAGATGATGAAGGGCAGGAACATGCCGAGGGGGAGCCCCGCCATGTTCGACTTGATGAACTCGGCGAGGGGGGACTTGGCCAGGATCTCGCCGAAGGAGCCGCCGGCGGCGGTTATGACGAGGATGATCGCCGAGTCCTTGATGCCCTCGCTCATCCAGCCGTTGATGGCCTCGTGGATGCCGCCCTTCCGCACGAGAAGGAGGGCAACGAGGACGCCGAGCATGAGGGCGGAGACGGGATCGCCCAGGAAGGAAAGAAGTTTCTGGAGGCCGGCGTCGCCGAAGGGCTTGGTCGGGTACTCGGCGATGGACTTCATGAAGATGAGCACGAGGGGAAGGACGATGGGGAGGAAGGAGAGGAAGGTGTTCGGCAGCTTGCCGTACTTGGCCACGATGTCGGAATAGGACTCGTGGACGTCCGGGGAAATGTGGTACTTCTTGGCCACCTTGAGCGCCCAGAACAGGCCGGCCAGGGCCGCGGGGATGGCGGCGATGAGGCCGAGGACGATCACCTTGCCGAGGTCGGCGTTGAGCGCGGCGGCGGCGGCGAGGGGACCGGGGGTCGGCGGGACCATGACGTGGGTTGCGTAAAGGCCGGTCGAGAGGGCGACGGCCATGACCGCCATAGAGGTGCCCGACTCCTTGGCGAGCGCCTTGTTGAGCGGGTTCAGGATGACGTAGCCGGAATCGCAGAAGACCGGGATCGAGACCACGTAGCCCGCGATGTTCATCGCGAGGGGCGCGCGGTTCTTGCCGACGAGCTTGAGGATGGCCTGCGTCATCGAGAGGGCCGCGCCGGTCTTCTCGAGGATCGTGCCCATGATCGTGCCGGCGACGATGACGATGCCGATCTTGGTCAGCGTGCCGCCGAAGCCGTTCTTGATGTGCTTGAGCACGTCCAGGCCGGGAAGGCCGATCGCGAGGCCATAGGCGAAGGCCACGCCGATGAGCACGAGAAACGCGTTCACCTTGAATTTGCCGGTGAGCACGATGATGATTGCGACCGCTATGACGAGCATAATGATCGCGAGACCGCCAGATACCATGGCTACCTCCGAACGAGGGGATGTTGCATCATGGTAGCCGCGGGTTTTCAAATTCCGAAAGGGAAGCGATGCGCAATCAAAGCGGCTCGGACTGTGCACCGTGCACAATCCGCTCAGGGGCGGAGGTCGAAGTACCGCGAGAGCAGGGATAGGAGGTCCAAGGCCCGGGGATCCCGGCGGGGATCCCTGCCGAGAAGCCGGGCCAGGCGCTCCATCCGCGCGGAAAAGGTGTTCCTATGGACGCCGAGCCTGGCCGCGGCCTCCTTGCCGTTCAGGGCACTGTCGCTGAGCGCGTCGATCGAGGAGCGCAGGTTGCGCGCAGCCTCCTGCGGCAAGAGCTCCGCCAGCCCGTCCAGGGCGGCCACAAGCTCGGCGCGGGGAATCCGGCTCGCGAGATACTCGAGGAGGTGGTCATACAGGAACACGATCGGGACCGCCGGCTCGGGAAAACGTTCGGCAAGCCAATGGGCCTGGCGGTAGGCGCCCCGGTAGCGGCCGAAATCCAACTGGAAGGCGCCGGCCCAGGCGCGGAGCCGGCCGCCGCCGAGCGCCGCGGTCGCCGCCTCGACATAGGCCTCCAAGCGCGATTCGTAGCCGCTCACGATGCCGTCCTCCCCGAAGCGCAGGGCCTTGAAAACGAGGACATGGCCCTCCGGCGTGGCGCAGGAGATGTCCTCCACGCCATGGAGCGGACTACCCTTGATGCGGAGCAGGGCTTCGGCCGCCTCGATCCCCTTGGGCGGCAGGAGAAGAAGCGGCGCCCGGGGTACCGCCGGCTGGTAGCCGAGCTTGTCCGCCAGCGCTTCGACCGCCGAACGGGGAGCGTCGTCCTCATAGAGGAGAAAATTGATGAAGAGGTTCTTCCGATCCTGCCGGCGAAAAGCCTTGTCCTTGTAGGCTTCGAGTTCGATCATCGATTCCACGCTGGTCTTGATGGCGTAGGCGAGGGGCGCCACCTCGGCGGGCGCCCCCGTGACGCCGACGACGCCGATCGTCTCCCCCCGGTGGACGATCGGCAGGTTCACGCCCGGCTTCATGCCGGCCGGAAGGTTCGGCCCCGGCTCGACGCGCTCCTCGGCCGCTCCCGTCGCGACCAGTCGCTGGGCGGCGTCATGGTAGTTGCCGATGCGGCTTGGATCCCTGCTGGCGATGATGACGCCGTCCCTGTCCATGATGTTGATGTTGTAGTCGAGATGCTCGCCCAGCTTTTTCAGGAAGGCCGCGGCGGTCCCCGCGTCAAGCAGCGAAGATTCCATGGAAACAGTATAGCCGAAGAAACCCGAACCGGCAGGCCGGGCGGCCTCGACCATGGTCGCCTCATTCGCCCGGTCGGGGACAGTGCTCGCGCCTCGCGCCTTCCCCAACCGTTTCCCTGCAAACAAAAAGAGGCGGAACCCGCCGGCCCCGCCTCACGTTGGCAAAATGACGATGCCGTCCGGCTGGACGTCTACTCCGCCTCGCCGAGATAGGCCTTGCGCACGCGGTCGTCGGCGAGGAGCTCGCGCCCGGCGCCGTGGAAGGTCATGCGTCCCGTCTCGAGCACGTAGCCGTAGTCGGCGATCTCGAGCGCCGCCTTCGCGTTCTGCTCGACGAGGAGGACGGTGACGCCCGTCTTGTTGATCTCCCGGATGATGTCGAAGATCATCTTCACGACGAGGGGCGCGAGGCCGAGGGAGGGCTCGTCCATCATGAGGAGCTTGGGCCTCGTCATGATCGCCCGCCCGACGGCCAGCATCTGCTGCTCGCCGCCGGAAAGGGTGCCCGCCCGCTGCTTCATCCGCTCCTCGAGCCGCGGGAAGAGCGAAAACACGCGGTCGCGATCGGCGGCGACGCCGGCCCGGTCGCTCCGGGAGTAGGCTCCCAGGGCCAGGTTCTCGTCCACCGTGAGGTTCGGGAAGACGCGCCGGCCTTCGGGCACGAGGACGACTCCCTTCTCGACGATCTCCTTCGTGCCGAGGCCGGTCAGGTTCCCGCCGTTCCAGGTCACGTTGCCCGAACTCGTCTTGACGAGGCCGACGATCGCCTTGAGCGTCGTGCTCTTGCCGGCGCCGTTCGCCCCGATGAGGGTGACGATCTTGCCGTCGGGCACCTCGAGGGCGACGCCTTGGAGCGCGTGGATTCCGCCGTAGTGGACGGAAAGCTTGTCTATCGTGAGCATCACTCCACCCCCAGGTAGGCTTCGATGACCTTCGGGTCCTTGCGGATCTGGTCGGGCGTGCCGGCCGCGATCGTCACGCCGTAGTCGAGCACGTACATCCGCGAACACACGCCCATGACGACCTGCATGTGGTGCTCGATGAGCAGGATCGTGAGGTCGAAGCGGTCGCGCACGCGCTTGATGAACTCGAGGAGTTCGACCGATTCCTGCGGGTTCATGCCCGCGGCGGGCTCGTCGAGGAGGAGCACGCTCGGCTTCGTCGCGAGGGCGCGCGCGATCTCGAGGCGGCGCTGCTTGCCGTAGGGCAGGCTCGTCGCCGGCTCGTCCGCGACCGAGGCGAGTCCCGTCGCCTCGAGGAGCTCCATGGCGAAGGCTCGGGATTCCTTGGCGCGCCGCCGGTAGCCGGGCAGCCTGAGGGTCGCGGCGAACCAGTTCGGCCGCTCCCGCACCGCGCAGCCGACGAGGACGTTCTCCAGCACGCTCATCGTCGGGAAGAGCCTGATGTTCTGGAAGGTGCGCGCGATGCCCGCCTTCGTGATGTGGTGCGGCCTGTGCCCGGTGATCGCCTTGCCGTCAAGGAAGATGCCGCCCTCGGTGGGCGCGTAGACGCCGGTGATCATGTTGAAGGCGGTGGTCTTGCCCGCGCCGTTCGGTCCGATGAGGCCGACGATCTCGCCCGCCTCGATGCCGATGTTGAGCTCGGAGACGGCCGTGAGGCCGCCGAAGCGCATCGTGGCGCCCCTGGTTTCCAGCTTCACGCGGCGCCTCCTTTCTTTCCGCGCGGGAGGAGGCCCGCCTTGGCGAGCCGGTCCCACGACAGTTCCTTGTCGCCCATGAGGCCCCGCTGCCTGAAGATGACGACGATCATGAGCATGAGCGAGAACACGACCATGCGGAGTCCGGGAAGCCCCTCGGTCTTGAAGAAGACGAGGTTAAGGGGCCCGTCGAGGAAGCGCATCGCCTCCATGAGGAGCGTCACGACGATGGCCGACAGTACGGAACCGGTGATCGAGCCGTTGCCGCCGAGGACGACGATGAGAAGCACGTTGAAGGTGAGCATGAAGGTGAACATCTTCGGGTCGATCGTCGTGATCATGTGCCCCAGGAGGGCGCCGCCAACGCCGGCCATGAAGCTCGAGGCGGTGAAGCTCACGACCTTCACGCGGAACACGTTGACGCCCATCGCCTCCGCGGCTATCTCGTCGTCGCGCACCGCCTTCATCGTCCGGCCGTAGCTCGAGCGCGTGAGGAGGGCCATGAAGAGCACCGCCAGCGCGGCGGCGCCCCAGACCACCCAGGTCGTCGAGGTCTTGGGGATGTTCTTGAGGCCCTGGGCGCCGTTCGTCAGGCTCTGGGCGTTCGTGATGAGGACGCGGATGATTTCGGAAAAGCCCAGCGTCGCGATGGCGAGGTAGTCGTCGCGGAGGCGCAGGACCGGCGCGGCGATGACGAGGCCGACCGCCGCGGCGCAGAGTCCGGCGATCGGGATCGCGACCAGGAAGGGCAGGTTGAAATTCTGGAGCCAGGGCACGAGGGGCTCCAGAAAGAAATTCATCTCCTTCACCTCGGGACTCATCGTGAGGAGGGCGCTCACGTAGGCGCCCACCGCCATGAAGCCCGAGTAGCCGAGGGAGAAGAGGCCCGTGAAGCCGTTGAGGAGGTTGAGCGACAGGGCCAGCACGATGTAGATGGCGGAGAGGTTCAGGATGCGCATCGCGAAGCCGCCGAGGTTCTTGTCGGCCAGGGCCAGGAGCCCGGCCGCGGCGGCGATGGCGACGGCCGTCAGGATCGAGTTGCGTGCTTTCATGGCTTCACACCTTCACCGTCTGTTTCTTGCCGAGGAGCCCGGAGGGCTTCACGAGGAGGACGAGGATCAACAGCACGAAGGAGAGGGCGTCGCGGTAGCCGGTGAGCGCGGGCAGGAAGGCGATCACCATGATCTCGATGAAGCCGAGGAGGAAGCCGCCGAGCACCGCGCCGAAGATGTTGCCGATGCCGCCGATGACGGCCGCGATGAAGCACTTGAGGCCCGGCATGATGCCCATGAGGGGATTGAGCTGCGGATACTTCATCGACCACATGATGCCGCCGAGGGCCGCGAGGAGGGAGCCGATGCCGAAGGTCAGGGAGATGACCTTGTTGACGTCGATGGCCATGAGCCGGGCCGCCTCGACGTCGGTGGAGACGGCGCGCATCGCCATGCCGGTCTTCGTGTGGTTCACGACCCGCAGGAGGACGAACAGGATGCCGAAGGTGATGACGGGTATGAAGAGGCTCACCGAAAGCACGGAGACCGACCCGAGGTTCACCACCGTGTCGAAGAGCGGCACGCTCGGGAAGCTCTTGGGCCTGCCGCCGAACACGACGACGCCGAGGTTCTCGATGAGGAAGGAAGCGCCGATGGCGCTGATCATGACGGAGATGCGGGGCGAGTCCCGCAGGGGCCGGTAGGCGGCGCGCTCGAGGAGCATGCCGAAGAGTCCGGTCAGGGCGATGGCCAGGACGAAGGCGAGCCACCAGGGCATCGCGAGCGAGGTCATCGCGTAGAAGGCCATGTACGCGCCGAGCATGAACACGTCGCCGTGCGCGAAGTTGATGAGGCGGAGGATGCCGTAGACCATCGTGTAGCCGATGGCTATGAGCGAATACAGGCTTCCGAGGCTCAGCGCGTTGGCCAGTTGCTGGAAGAAGAGGGACGGATCCATAGGGCTATTCCTTGAAGCGCGCGGGGCGGATAGCCGCCTCGGTACGCTGGGGCTGGGGCCGCCCGCCAGAGGCGGCCGCGGAAACGCACGACGCCCGCGGGCCAGGGGGACCGCAGGTCCCGAAGGCCGCGGGCGCCGTCGCCGGACCGGGCGCCGAAGCGGCGCCGGCCGGGCGTGGGACTCCCGCCCTCAGGCGGGGGTCCCGTCCGCGTTCGAGATGGCGGCCTTAGGGATTGACCGTGTCCTTGTAGACGAACTTGCCGCCCTTGACTTCCTTGATGACGGCGCTCTTGATCGGGTCGCCTTCGGCGTCGAGGGTGATGTAGCCGGAAGCGCCGGCGAAGTTCTTCGTGACGGCGATGGCGTCGCGGATCTTGACCGGGTCAATGCTGTTGGCGCGCTTGATCGCGTCGATCGCGAGGAGGTAGCCGTCGAAGCCGAGAACGGCCGTTCCCGAGGGAAGCTTGCCGTACTTCTTCTGGTACTCGGCGACGAAGACCTTGGAAAGCGGGGTCAGGGGCGCGTCGTTGTCGAAGAAGGTCGACATGACGGCGCCTTCGACGGCGGTCTTGCCGACGTTGATGAACTCGGCGATTTCCCAGGTGTCGCCGCCGAGGAAGGGCGTCTTGATGCCGAGCTCGCGGGCCTGCTTGATGATGAGGGCGCTCTCGGTGTAGTTGCCCGGGGCGAAGATGACGTCCGGCTTGAGGCTCTTGATCTGGGTCAGCTGGGCGGAAAAGTCCTGGTCGCCGGTGTTGTAGTTGAGGGTCGCGAGGATCGCGGCCTTGTCGCCGGTGAGCTTCACGAAGTTGTCGGAGAAGAACTTGGCGAGGCCGACGGAGTAGTCGTTGGAGACTTCGCGGATGATGACGGCCTTCTTCGCCTTCAGGTTCTTGTTGGCGTAGGTGGCCATCACGGTGCCCTGGAAGGGATCGAGGAAGCAGACGCGGAAGTAGTACTCGTTGCCCTTCGTGACGAGGGGGTTCGTGCAGGAGAGGCCGATCGCCGGGATCTTGGCGTCGCGGAAGATCGGGCCCGCCGCCATCGAGAGGCCGGAGCCCCAGGAGCCGAGGACGACCTGGACCTTGTCGCGGTCCACGAGGCTCTGGCCGGCGTTCGCGGCCTCGACCTTGTCCGACTTGTTGTCGGCGATCGCGAGCTCGATCTTGTACTCGACCCCGCCGACCTTGACGGTCGGGTAAAGGGACTGCGCGAGGCGGATGCCGTCCAGCTCTTCCGCGCCGCCGGCGGCGTTGGCGCCCGTGAGAGGCTCGAACACGCCGAACTTGACGATCTTCTGCGCGAAAGCCGCGCCGGGCAGCATGCACGCCACCGCGAGAACCATGAAGAAGATGCCGAATCTCTTCATCGAATTCCTCCTGTGCTCTTCCTATACCTCAGGTACGGTATGGGTTGCGTAATCGTAGGATGCCCCAACCGAGTTGTCAATTTGAAAGTGCCGCGTGAAGACCCGCGCAAAGCGGTTTTTCGCCACAATTCCAGCGTATATTTTGCTTGCTGAAACAAGATTCTGATATTTCAATCGAGTATCTCCACGAGATCAAAAAGCGAATGGCGTCCGCGCTCGAAGCCCCCGAATCACCTTCGACACGCGGGGCAGAAACGCGGGCACGGCCGCGGGCACAACCACGAGCACTGTCCCCAAAGTAGCGGTTCCCGCGACGACGAAGGCCCGAGCACTGTCCCCACGGTCCCGTCCCCACTGCCCCGCCTTCATGGTCCCCACCGGCGCGCGACAGGGCGAGGCCCGACGGGGAAGCCCCCGCGCGCCCCTCGCGGCTCGTTGTCCCCGAAGCCTTCCATCGTGTATTCTCTCCGCCATGGAGACGACACTTCCCCTCGACGCCGACCGCCCGACCCGGGCGGAAATCAGGCTCGGCGCGCTCCGGCGCAATTTCGGCAAGGCGCGCGGTCTGGCGGGACCGGGCGTCAAGGTGATGGCCGTCGTCAAGGCCAACGCCTACGGCCACGGCATCCTCCGCGTCGCGACCGAACTCGTCGCCGCGGGGGCGGACTACCTCGGCGTCGCCTTCCTCGAGGAGGGCATGTTCCTGCGCCGCAACGGCGTGCGGGCGCCCATCCTCGTCCTCGGCGCGATCAACGCCGGCCAGATCCCCCGCTTTCTGGAGCACGATCTCGAGTTCACCCTGCCGTCGACCGAAAAAGCCAAGGCCGTCTCGGCGGCGGCGGTCGCGGCCGGCGCCGTCGCGAAGGTCCACCTCAAGGTGGACACCGGCATGGAGCGTATCGGCGTCCATTGGTATGCCGCCGAACCCTTCATCGACGAGGCGCTCGCCCTACCCGGCCTCGAGATCCGCGGGCTCTTCTCGCACTTCGCGACGGCCGACGACAACCTCGACTTCGCGCGCGACCAGCTCTCCCGCTTCCGCGAGGTGCTGGGACTGCTCGAAGCGCGCGGCCTCCGCCCTCCCCTCGTCCATCTCGCGAACTCGGCTGCCCTCGTCAACCTGCCCGAGGCCCGCTTCGACATGGTGCGACCGGGCATTCTCCTCTACGGCTACGAGCCGACGCCGCTCAGGACGGTCGGCCTCGAACCCGTCATGCGCCTCATGTCCAAGGTGGCCTACTTCAAGAGCGTCCGCGCCGGCTCTCCGGTCAGCTACGGCGGCACCTGGGCCCCCGCGGCGGACACCCGCCTGGCGACGATCCCCATCGGCTACGGCGACGGCTATTCGCGCGCGCTGTCCAACAAGGGCGAGGTCGTCATCCGCGGCCGCCGCCTCCCCGTGGTCGGCCGCGTCTGCATGGACCAGCTCATGGTGGACCTGGGGCCGCGCGGCGAGGCCTACAACGGCGACGAGGTGCTCCTCTTCGGCCGGCGCGGCGACGACCGCCTTCCCGCCGAACTGCTCTGCGAGCGGATGGGCACCATCCCCTACGAGCTCACCTGCATGGTCAGCGCGCGGGTGCCGCGGATCTACGTCGAAGACTAGGTTCGGGACGGGACGAGGAAGCGGGCGGGAAAGGCGGGAGGGGTATCTAGGGAAGCAGCTCGCCTTCGTGGGGCTCCAGGAGCCGCTCGTAGGCGCGTTCGATGTAGTCCGTGAAGCGCGCCTCGTCCAGCCGCGTGCGGCCACGGATGAAGTTGATGACGAGGCCGTTCGCGAGCACCTGGAAGAGCGTTATGTCGGCCCGGAGATCCGGGAGCGCGGCTTGGTCGCGGAGGCGCCCGACGACCTCGTTGAAGGTGTGGGTGAAGTACCGCGCCACCTGCGGGTCGTGCCGGATCTCCGCGAGCGACGAATCGAACAGGAACAGGTAGAGCAGGGGCCGCTCGCGGCCGAAGCGGAGGAACTCCATCGCCAGGGCCTTGAAGACGCGCAAGGGGCTGCCGCCCTCGGAGCCCAGGGCCTTGGCCTCCGCCTCGTAGCGTTCAAAGAAGTCCGCCAGCCCGCGCAGGGCGACTTCCCGGAGTATGGCTTCGCGGTTGTCGTAATAGTTGTACAGGGTCATGGCCGAGATGCCGAGCGCCGCCGCCAGCCGGCGCGTGGAGAACTGCTCCAGCCCCTCGTTCTCGATGATGCCGAGCGCCGCCTCGAGCACGATGCCCTTGTCGACTATCTTCTTCCCTCTGCCCACGGCTGACTCCGATCCGCCGACGGCTCTCCGCCGCCCGGCCGCTCCCCGCGGAACCGACGCGCGCCGCAAGCACCGTCCAGTCTTCGCGCCCGCTCGTGCTCGGGCGCGGAAGATGCATTTTCCCGCACCGAAGCCGTCGGGTCAAGGCGCCGGAGGCGGGATCGTCGCGAAGGCCTATTTCTCCAGCGGTTTTTTCAAGCCGGGAACGCCCATGCTGCGGATCTGTGCGGCATGGAAGGTGTCGTGGGTACAAAGCCAGGCCGCCGCCTTGGCGAAGGGGATATCCCATTTGGGCATGTTTTCGACGAGCTTCGCCGCGTCCGCGTTCCTGATGGCCTCGCTCACGCAGCGATGGGCGCGCCTGAGATAGCTCAGGAGTTCCTTGTAGGCGGCCTCCGTCGCCTCCCGGGGCTCAGCGAAACCGCTTTCGCCCTTGGGCAGGGGATAGGGCTCGATCGGTTCCGCCGCGCCGAGGGAGCGGGCGATGTAGAACTTGTAGTACGCGACGTGATGGGCGACGCCCCAGGCGCTGTAGCCTTCGTAGGTATCCTTCGAAGCCGCCTGCTCGGGCGTGATGCTCTCGAGCGTCTTCATGAGCGAAGGCCCGTTGAAGGATTCGCCGTCGAACTCCGCGTCCGCGAGGTCGAGCAGTAAAGCCAAGCTTCTATCCATGCAATCAAGTATGAAAGGAGGCAACGCACTCTGCAATAGCGGACAACCATTGTTTTTCCGCCGCGCCGCCGGGCCGAGGCGCCTCCCCGCGCTTCCCCGCGCCTCCCGGCGGCATCGGCGCGCTCCCGGCCGCGGCGCTCCCCCGGCCGCG
>DAINBW010000013.1:0-14667 GCA_036732745.1 Spirochaetales bacterium
GCGCGACGTTGTAGCCGCCGTCGATGCCGAGGGGCCCAAGGACGCGGTCCCGCATGTAGAGGTCGAAGCGCTCGCCGGAGAGCCGCTCCATCACCGTCGCCAGGACGCCGTAGTTGAGGTTCGAGTAGGCGAAGTAGCGGCCGGGCGAGACGTCGCGACCCTCTACGGGGGAGGCCCAGGCCAGCCGCCCCAGGCCCGCCACGCCGGGCGACACGAAGTCGCGCAACGCGTGCGGCAGCGGGACGACGTAGCCGCCCGAATCCCGGATCGAGGAGGTGTGCGACAGGAGCATCGCGGCCGTGATCGGCGCGCCGGGGAAGGACGGGTTCCGCAGCTCGAAGCCGAGGTAGTCCGAAAGGTCGCGGTCGAGGTCGAGGAGGCCCCGCTCGACGAGGAGCATCGCGCCGATCGCGGCGACCGGCTTGGAGATGGAGGCGACGCGGAATTTCGTGTCGGGCTCCACGGGCAGGTCGCGCGAGGCGTCCTCGGGATCGATGTAGCGGCGCCCGAAGGCTCCCTCCCAGGCGGTTTCCCCGCCCTCGACGACCGCGACGGCGAGGCCCGAAAGCTCCGCTCCCTCCTTCGCGAAGGTCGCGCGCAGCCGCGCCTCGAGCCTTGCGGCATCCACCATGTTGCCCTCCTTCGCCATGCCTCTCTCCTTCGGGGCGCGGACCGTCCTTGACAGGCCGCGCCGAACGGGGCAAAAATGCCCGCCATGAGGATCGTCCACCTGCTCCGCGGCACCGCGATCGCCGCCGGCGTCGCCGCCCTGGCCCTCGCCCTGGCCCTCTTGGCCTTCGGCCGCCTCTATTACCTGCACGCGCTCCTCGCGGCCGGCGCCGTGCTCCTCTTCCTCGCGGGCTGGTTCGTCTACCTGAAGGAGGACGGCTTCATCCGCGGCCAGGCCGCGCCCGAGGTCCGCGCGGAAGGCGCGGGCGGGCCCCCGGCGGGGCGCCGCGGCGCCGCCGGCCTGGACCCGCGGTCCGCGGCTTCCGGATCCGCCGAACCCCTTCTCGGGCTCTTCGCGCCGCGGGACGGCCTCGTGGCCCGCTCCCCGGCCGACCACGAGCGCCCCGCCCGGAGCCGCGCCTCGGCCGCCGGCGACGCGAGGCGCGAACTCCTCGTCGCCGCCGCCGAGCTCGCCCTCCTCTCCGCGGCGCTCTACGCGCTCGCGGGGATCGGCGCCAGCTACTTCGTATAACTATTTCGTATAACGCTCCATCTCGGCGTCGTTCGCCAGGACGAAGTGGCCCGGCGAGGCTTCGCGCCAGGTCGGCCCCTGCTTCGAGTAGTCGTGGACGGAGGGATCGTAGACCACGAGCTTCTTGGCCCGCTGGGCGATCGGGTCCGGCACGGGAATGGCCGACAGCAAGGCCTTCGTGTAGGGATGGAGGGGCCTCGCGAAAAGCTCCTCCGTCTCCGCGAGCTCGACTATCTCGCCCTTGTTGATGACCGCGATGCGGTCGGTGATGAAGCGCACCACCGACAGGTCGTGGGCTATGAAGAGGTAGGTCAGGCCCATGCTCCGCTGGAGCTCCGCGAGCAGGTTCAGGACCTGGGCGCGGATGGAGACGTCGAGGGCGGAGATCGGCTCGTCGGCCACGACGAGCTCGGGCCCCATGATGAGGGAGCGGGCGATGCCGATGCGCTGGCGCTGGCCGCCGGAGAACTCGTGCGGGAAACGGGTGGCGAACTCCGGCAGGAGCCCCACGTCGAGCAGGGCCTTCTGCACGAGGGCGAGCCGCTCCTTCTCGTCGCCGGCCTTGCCGATGTTGTAGAGGCCCTCGGAGACGATGTAGTCCACCTTGGCCCGCTCGTTGAGCGAAGCCATCGGGTCCTGGAAGATCATCTGGATGCGTTGCACGATCTCGCGGTCCAGCTCCTTCGGGATCTTGCCGGAGATCACGCGGCCCTTGAAGCGGATCTCGCCCGCGGTCGCGTCGTTGATGCGCACGATGGCCCGCCCGATCGTCGTCTTGCCGGAGCCCGACTCGCCGACGAGGCCGAAGGTCTCGCCCTTGTAGATGTCGAAGTCGACGCCCTTCACGGCGGAGAAGACCCCGCCCTTGACCTTGAAGTCCACCTTGAGGCCGCGGACCTCGAGCAGCTTCTCCCTTTCGGCGACCGCCATCACGACGCGCTCCTTTCGTACTTGGCCCGCATGGCCGCTATGGCCGCGGGCGGCTCCACGCGGGGGGCCCGCGGATCCAGGAGCCAGGTGGCCGCCCAGTGGGTCGGGCTGACCGCGAAGGCCGGCGGCTCCTCCAGGAAGTCGATCTTGAGCGCGCGCGGGTTGCGCGGCGCGAAGGCGTCGCCCTTGACCTCGTTGAAGAGGTTGGGCGGCGTCCCGGAGATGGAGTAGAGGGCCTGGCCCTTCACGCCGAGCTGGGGCAGGGAGGACAGGAGGGCCCAGGTGTAGGGGTGTCGGGGATCGTAGAAGACCTCCTCCGCCGAGCCGCACTCCACGAGCTTGCCCGCGTACATGACCGCCACGCGGTCAGCCACGTCGGCGACCACGCCAAGATCGTGGGTGATGTAGATGGTCGTGAAGCCGAAGTCCTTCTGCAGGGCCTTGATGAGGCCGAGGATCTGCGCCTGGATCGTCACGTCCAGGGCCGTGGTCGGCTCGTCGCAGATGAGGATGCGCGGCTTGCAGGCCATCGCGATGGCGATGACGACGCGCTGGCGCATGCCGCCGGAGAACTCGTGCGGATATTGCGTATGCCTGTGGGCGGCGTCGGCGATGCCGACGCGCTCCAGGAGCTCGATCGCGGCCAACTCGGCGAGCTTGGCCGGCAGGCGCTGGTGCAGCTCGATGACCTCGGCGATCTGGCGGCCGACGGTTCTCAAGGGGTTGAGCGCCGTCATCGGGTCCTGGAAGACCATGGAGATCTTCTTGCCCCGGACGCGGAGCCAATCCTCCTCGGTCTTGCAGCGGGCCAGGTCTTCGCCCTCGAACTCGATGCTGCCCGAATCGATCCAGCCGTTCTGGTCCTGCATGCCGATGAAGGACTTCGTGAAGACCGACTTGCCGGAGCCCGACTCGCCGACGATGGCCAGGGTCTCGCCCTCGAAGAGGTCGAGGCTCGCGCCGCGGATCGCGGTCAGCACGCGGCCGCGGAGGTTGAACTTGACGACGAGGTCCTTCACGGAAAGGACGACGTTCCTTCCTTGCGTGGTTGCCGCTGTCATACGTGGTTCCTGGGGTCCGAGGCGTCCGAGAAGGCGTTGCCGAGGACATAGAAGGAGATCGTGATGACGGAGAGCACCACGGTCGGGAAGATGAGCTGGTAGCGCAGCTCCGGGGACATCATGATGAGGCGGCCCTCGTTCACGAGGTTGCCGAGCGAGGGGATGTTGACCGGCAGGCCGAGGCCGATGTAGGTCAGGAAGACCTCCCAGCCGATGGTGCCCGGGATGGAGAGCGCGGTCTGGAGCATGATCACGGAGACCAGGTAGGGCAGGAGGTTCTTCGCGATGATGCGGCGCGTGGGCGTGCCCAGGCAGCGCGAGGCGAGGTTGTACTCGCGGTCGCGGATGATCACGATCTGGTTGCGCACGAAGCGGGCCAGGCCGAGCCAGCCCGTGAGGCACATCGCGATCACCATCGTCTTAAAGCTCGGGCGCATGATGTACGCCAGGAGCATGAGGACGATCGTCGTCGGCACGTTGTTGAGCACGTTGAAGATCTCGGTCAACGCGCGGTCGAGCTTCCGGACGTAGCCCCAGAGGGCGCCGTAGGCGATGCCGATGAACATCTCGACGAGGCCGACGAGGAGGCCGATGGCGAGCGAGGTCCGCGTGCCCGACCAGATGCGCGACCAGAGGTCCTGGCCGATCGAGTTGGTGCCGAACCAGAACTCGCCGCCCGGGGGCACGTTGCGGAGCTGGATGCCGGAGACCGGGTCGTTGTAGATCCGCGTCGGCTCCATCTGGCCCGGCAGGAGGGGCTGCACGAAGGTGAACAGGAGGATGGCGCCGAGGAGGCAGAGGAGGCAGACGGCGGTGCGGTTTTTGAGGAACACCCGCAGGGTCGAGCGCCAATAGGAATAGTTGGAGTAGCCGGCGCGCTCCGCGGCGTTCGGGTCGAAGTCCGCGAACTCGAAGAGCGTGGAGGCCTCGGGCCGCGCCTCGCCCTTGGCCGCCGGGACGGGGGAATCGGCGATTTCTGCCATTTAGCGGGCTCCTTCGCTCTTCACGAACTTGATGCGGGGATCGAAGACGGCCATGAGCACGTCGCCCAGGAAGAGGCCGACGATGCCGACCGAGGAGAATATGAGGGTCAGCGCCTGGACCATGGGGTTGTCCTGGCGTTGGATGACGTCCACGAGGAGGCCGCCCATGCCGGGGATCGAGTAGAGGGACTCGATGTAGATCGACCCGGAGATGGTGGCGAGGATGGCGGCGGGGAGGTACTGCGCCATGGGGACGTAGGCGTTCCGCATGACGTGCTTGAGCATGATCGAGGAGGTCGTCATGCCCTTGGCCCGCGCGAGCTTGATGTAGTCCTTGTTGAGCTCGTCGACCATGTAGCGGCGCATCCACATCGCGTAGCCCGCGATGCCGCCCAGCGACATGGAGAGGACCGGCAGGAGCCAACTCCGCGCGTTGTACTTGTCGAAGAGGATCGGGAAGCGCAGGAGGTCGCTGCCGTAGAGCTGGATGAAGAGGAGATAGACGGCCAGCGGCACCGCGTTGATGAAGACGACGTAGGCGGTCCAGGCCTTGTCCCAGAAGCGCCCCTTGTGCCGGGCCATGTGGATGCCCATCGCGAGGCCCGCGACGAGGGAGATGGCCGTGGCGGCGAGGCCGAAGTAGAGGGAATAGGGGATACGGGGGCCGATGATCTCGGCGACCGCGACGTCCTTGCGGTAGATCGTGGAGGTCCCGAGGTCGCCCTTGGCGAGGCCGCCGTAGAAGCGCCCCAGCTGGACGTACCAGGGGTCGAGGAGCCCCATCTTGTCGAGCATGGCTTCCTTCTGCGCCGTGTCGAGCTTGTCGAAACGGTCGCCGAAGTAGCCCTCGATCGGGAGGAGGCGCATGAGGAGAAAGACCGCGGTGATGACGATGAACAGCGTGACCAGCGATTGGCCGAGCCGCTTGAGCGAGTACTTGAGCATGGCGTGCTAGGCCCCGAGGGCCTTCCTCCTGGATTCGGCAGGGGGCTCCCCCGGCCGGGGAGGCGGCGCGAAGCCGCCCCCGGCCGGGAACGACGCCCCCGGCGCGCGTCGCGCGCGCGGGCGTCGCGAGCCCGACGGTCGACGCGCGGCTACTTGGCCGCCTTTTCGAGCGCGGCGGCGCGGTCCTTGTTCCAGGCGGCCTCGAGCTTCTGGTACTCCTCGGTGGAGAGGGACTTCTGCATCACGACCTGGCCCTTGTACTTGAGATAGGACATGCCGAAGGGCGCGAAGGGGGCGGTGAAGGGCTCGAGCTTGGAGGCCTGGTAGCCGCCGCCGCCGAGGCCGTAGGGAATGACGAAGGCCTCGCCGATGAAGTAGGCCTCGGCCTTGGCGAAGGCCTCGTAGCGCTTCTTCATGTCCTTGGTCTCGGCGTTGGCCGCGTCGACCAGGTTCTCCCACTTGGGCTTGCCGTTCGCCTCGGCGTAGCCGACGGCCTTCTCGGGCCAGTTGTAGTTGGAGCCGGTGACGAAGGGATCGGTGTAGGTGGAGGGATCGGCGTAGTCGGGGCCCCAGTTGACCTCCTGGATCGCGTACTTGCCGGCGCGGCGGGTGGCGCCGAGGAAGCCGGTCGGCGGGAAGGCCACGGGGATGATGTCGACGTAGTCCTTGCCGAGCAGGGCCTCGAGCTGCTGCTCGACGACCTGGCTGCGGTTGACCCAGCCGGTGAAGTCCGTGCGGTAGGGCATCATGATCTTGACGGGGAAGGTCGCCTTGCCGGCGAGCTCCTTCATGGCGGCGGCCTTGAACTCGAGGGCCTTGGCCTTGTTGAAGGAGTCGGTCTTGGAGACGGCCGCGAGCTCGCCCATGTCCACGTAGTCCTTGCCGCCCGCGGTGACGAAGTAGCGGGGGGTGATCGTGTTGATGAGTCGGCGTTCGGGATTGTAGGGCTCCTCGGTGATCATCGCCGCGCGGCGGTCGAGGGCGTGGAAGACCGACTTGCGGAAATTCTTGGAGTTGACGACCACCTTCCAGTTCTCGGGCTCGTACTGGGCGTCGAATTTGGGGTCGAAGTTGAAGGCGTAGAAATAGCTGTAATAGCTCGTGCGGAGCGGATAGATCTGGGCCTTCTTGGCGGGATCCTTCATCCAGGTGTCGAGGATGGAGCTCGGGATCAAGGACAGGCCGATCTCGCCGCGGAGGAAGAGCTCGGGGGAAAGGGTGAGCGCTTCCTTGTTGTACTTGAGGACGATGCGGGGGATGAAGACGTTCGCGCGGTCCCAGTACTTCTCGTTGCGGGTCATCTCGCGCGTGACCTGGGGCTCCCAGTTGGAGACGATGTAGGCGCCGTTGTAGAGGATGCTCTTGTTGTCCGTGGCCCACTTCGCGCCGACCTCGGCCATGAACTTGCCGTTGGCGGGGAGGAAGGTGACGTAGGTGAGCATGGAGAGGAAGTAGGGATAGGGCTTGGCGAGGGTGTACTCGAGGGTGTACTTGTCCTTGGCCTTGACGCCGACCTGCGCGAAGTCGGTGATCTTGCCGTTGAAGTAGTCCTCGGCGTTGGCGACGACGCCGTAGAGGACGTCGGCGGTCGCGGAGGCGTTGGCCTTGGTGAGGAGGTACTTGGCGGCGTCGACCCAGTCCTGGGCGGTGACTTCGCCGTACTCCTTGCCCTGCCAGGTCAGCCACTTGGCGCCCTTGCGGAGGTTGAAGGTCCAGGTGAGCCCGTCGGCGGAGGAGGTCCAGGAGGTGGCGAGCGAGGGCCGCAGGATGCCGAAGCGGTCGTACTCGACGAGATTGTCGATGCAGTTGGCGGCGACGGCGTGCTCGTTCTCGGAGCCGGTCACGAGGTAGTTGAAGGTCGTGAGCTCTCCGGAATAGACGTCGACGTAATTGCCCGACTTGCGGTCGGCGGCCACGGCGGGCACGGCGAACGCGATCGCTAACAGAATGCAGAGAGGAATAGACAACTTCTTCATCGCTTTCCTTCCTCAGTCGTTGATGGCAAACGGGTAGGCGTTTGCTTCTAGGAGTACATCGCTTGACGGCGAAGCCAACTTCATACTGCACGTTCCATGCCAATATCCAGATTGGCGGAAATTATACCGTGCCGTGCGCTTTCCGCGGGAAAGAGAATCATTTTTATTTCCGAAACGGGGCAATCGGGTTATACTAACATCCCATTTCGCCCGTTACGGAGAGACCGTGCCCAAGAAAGTCATGCTCATCACCTCCTTCGTCGGCGTCGCGGAGGTCCACGCGGCGACCCTGAAGGCGCTCTTCGGCAAGGACATCGAGCTGGTCTGCCATTCCTTCGACCGGGGGAACATCGACGTCCGGCTCACCGCCGACCTCTTCGTCTTCTCCATCTACCCGATCTACCTGAACGTGAAACCCTGGCTGCCGCGGAACGCCAAGACCGTGATCATCAGCAACACGATCACCAACGAGCAGTACGAGCGCATCAGGGCCCTCCCCCGCGGCACGGCCGCCCTCCTCGTGAACTACTCGGTCGAGATGACCATGGACACGATCTCCCTCCTCCGGCAGCTCGGGCTGGACCATATCGAGTACCTGCCCTTCTACCCGGGGGTCACCGACCTGCCCGGGGCGGAGCTCGCGATCACGCCGGGCGAGGCGGAGCACGTGCCGCCCTCGATCCGCCGGGTCATCGACATCGGCCATCGCGTCATCGACGAGAAGACCATCGTCGACATCGCCCACTTTCTCGGGCTCGAGGGCCGGCTCGCCGAGGAGGGCTTCCAGCGGCACTTCGCCGGCATCAAGCGCGTCCAGGGCGGCGTGGCGACCCTCTTCGACCTGACGAACATCCTCGAGAACCAGCTTTCGGGCCTCCTCGAGGCGCTGGAGGACGGCGTGGTCGTCGTCGACGACGGGGGCACGGTCTACGCGGGCAACGCCAAGGCCCTCGAGGTCCTCGGCGAACGGGGCAGCCTCGTGGGCAAGAGCATCGGCGAGCTGGTGCCGGGCATCCCCCTCGACCAGGTCCTGCGCTCCGGCGTGGCCGTCGGCGACCGGCTCATGAAGGTTAAGTCCCGCGACGTCTCCCTCCGCCTCGTGCCCATTCTCTCGGGCGGCAGGGCGAGCGGCGTCCTCGTCATCGTCGGCACCTTCGACGAAAAGGAAAAAACCCAGCACATCCTGCGTTCCCAGCTCCTCGGCAAGGGCCACCGCGCCAAGTACACCTTCGACAGCATCATGGGCCGCGACGAGCGGATCGAGGCCATCAAGAACCTCGCGCGCCGGCAGGCGCGCTCCAACTCCTCGGTCCTCATCATCGGCGAGACCGGCACGGGCAAGGAGCTCTTCGCCCACGCCATCCACGACGCCTCGGAGCGGAAAAACTGGCAATTCGTCACCGTCAACTGCGCGGCCCTGCCGGAGAGCCTCCTCGAAAGCGAGCTCTTCGGCTACGCCGAGGGCGCCTTCACCGGCGCCCGCAAGGGCGGCAAGCCGGGCCTCTTCGAGCTGGCGCACAAGGGCACCATCTTCCTCGACGAGATCGGCGAAATGGAGATGGGGCTCCAGGCCCGCCTCCTCCGGGTGCTCGAAAGCCGCGAGGTGATGCGCATCGGCGGCGACAGCCTGATCCACGTGGACATCCGGGTCATCGCCGCGACCAACCAGGACCTGCGCGGCCTCGTCGAGGAGGGCCGCTTCCGCAAGGACCTCTACTTCCGGCTCAATGTCCTGCCCATCGAGGTGCCGCCCCTGCGCCGCAGGAAAGGCGACATCCCCCTCATCTTCGAGGGCCTCCGGCGCTCGCTCGGGGCCGAGTTCCGCCTGGACGACGAGGCCGCGGCCGCCCTCCTCGATCATCCCTGGTCCGGCAACATCCGCGAACTCAAGAACTGCGTCGAGTACCTGGCCTGCCTGGAGAAGGACCTCATCGAGGCGAGCGACCTCCAGCCCATCATCCGGCGGGCGCCGCCCGCCGCCCCCAAGGCCCTTCCCGCGGAGCCGCGCCTCCCCGAGGCCGGCGCCCCCGACGAGGAGCACACGCGCTTCGTCCTCGGCTGCCTCTACGACAGCTACCGCCAGCGCGTCCGGGCCGGGCGGCGCAGCATCCAGGAAAGCGCGGAACGGGCCAACCTCTTCCTGACCGAGGCGCAGATCCGCACGATCCTGACCTGGCTGGACCGCCAGGGACTCGCCCGCCTTTCCAGCGGCCGGGCCGGCACGGCGATCACGCAGGCGGGCATCGAACGGCTCGGCCTCGCCAAGGACTCGGGACTTTCGGTGGTTTCCCGGGGCACTGACTAAACAACTGGCATGCTTTTTGCATTACTTCTCGGCATAGACTCTCCTGGGAGATGTACCATGCCGTCCTTTCCCCTGCCCGGTCGTCCGGTCTGGGCCGAAATAGATCTAGCCGCCATCGCCGCCAACATCGAAACGATCAAGGCGGCCGTTGGCCCGGGCACGCGCCTTTGCGCCGTCGTCAAGGCCGACGCCTACGGCCACGGCGCGGTCCGCGTCGCGGAGGAAGCCCTGGCCGCCGGCGCCGACCTCCTCGCCGTCGCGATGGCCTCGGAAGCCGTCGCCCTCCGGAAGGAGGGCATCGAAGCGCCCATCCTGGTCCTCGGGCATACGCCCGCGGCCCTCGCCGAGCTCGCCGCCGAGTGGGACTTTTCGGCGACCGTTTCCTCCATCGATGAGGCCCAAGCCCTGGCCGAGGCGGGGCGCGCCCGCGGCAAGACCGTCGGTATCCACCTCAAGATCGACACCGGTATGGCGCGGCTCGGCTTCGATCCCCGGGCGGCGGCGCCGGCCGCGGTCACGATCGCCGGCATGCGCGGCGTCCGGATAGAAGGCGCCTTCTCCCACCTCGCGACGGCCGATTCCGACAGCTCCTTCGCCCACAAGCAATTGGCCCGCTTCCTTGAAACGATGGCCGACATCGAGGCCCTGGGCGTGCGCGTGCCGCTCCGGCACATCGCCAACAGCGCGGCGGCCCTGTCCATTCCCGAGGCAAGGCTCGACATGGTGCGGGCGGGGATTTCCCTCTACGGCTTCCAGCCAGGTTCCCAGCCGGGTGCCCCCGGAGCCCCGCCCCTCGGCCTCAAGCCCGCGATGCGCCTCGTCGCCCTCGTCTCCCAGGTCCGCGAACTGCGGGAAGGCGACTCCGTCGGCTACGGCCGGAGCTACCGCGCCCCGCGGCGCTCCCGCATCGCCGTCCTCCCCCTCGGCTACGCCGACGGCCTCAGGAGGAACCTCTCCGGCAGGGCGGCGGTCGGCACGGCCTCGGGCCGCGCCCCCCTCGTGGGCACCATCTGCATGGACCAATGCATGATCGACGCCACCGACCTTCCCGGCCTGAAGGCCGGCGACGCCGTGGACGTCCTCGGCGGCGGGGGACCGAGCGCGGAAGAGCTCGCGGGCCTCCTCGGGACCATCAGCTACGAAGTCCTCTCCACCGTGGGCCAGCGCGTGCCGCGGATCTACGTCAACGGGAGCGCCGGATGAGCGCGAGTCCGCATTTCAGGAAATACCACGGCCTCGGGAACGACTATATCGTGATCAATCCCGCCGACTTCCCCTTCGAGCCGACGGAGGCCGCGGTCCGCGCGGTCTGCGACCGCAACCGCGGCGTGGGCTCGGACGGCATCCTCCTCGGGCCCCTGCCCGGCCCCCGGCCCGGAGACGCCCCGAGCCTCCGCATCTTCAACCCCGACGGGAGCGAGGCCGCGAAGAGCGGCAACGGCCTCCGGATCTTCGCCTGGTACCTTTACGAGGCGGGCCTGGCCGCCGGCCGCGAGTTTCCCCTCCTCACGAAGGGCGGCCCCGTCGTCGCCGCCGTCGTCGACGAGGCGGCGCGGCTCGTGCGCATGGACATGGGCCCGCCGAACTTCGCGGCCGCGGCCGTCCCCGTCCTCGCGGAACGGGAGGAAGTGGTCGACATGGCCGCGGAATTCGACGACAAGCGCTGTCGGATAACCTGCGTCTCGATGGGCAACCCGCATTGCGTGGTCCTCGGCCTCGGCTCCTCCGAGGAGATCGCCAGGGAGCTCGGCCCCCTCGTCGAGCGCTTCCCCCTCTTCCCCGACCGCGTGAACGTCCAGTTCCTGGAAGCCCTCGGCCCCGGGGAGATCCGCATCTCCATCTGGGAGCGCGGCGCCGGCTACACCCTCGCCTCCGGCAGCTCGAGCTGCGCGGCGGCGGCGGCCGCGAGGCGGCTCGGCCTCGTCGGCGACGAGGTGCTGGTGCGGATGCCGGGCGGCGAGCTCCGCGTCGAGTTCGCCGCGGGCACGACCTTCCTGACCGGCCCCGTGGAGAAATGCTTTGAAGGAAGCTTCGCCGGCGGGCTCTTGGACCGCGTCCGCGGCCGGACTCCCGCCGCGCCGGACGTGGCGCCGGCCGCCGCGCCTCCCGCGGCGCCGCCACCCGCCGCGCCTCATCCCGCCGCCCCGGGGAGGACTGCGTGATCCCCGCCCCGCGGAAGCTTCCGGCGACGAGGCTCGAGGTCGACCTCGACGCCCTGTCGCACAACGTCGCCGTCGTGCGCGGCCTCCTTGCGGCCGGCTCGGGCGGCGGCCGTCCGCCCGCCCTCGCCGCCGTCATCAAGGCCGACGCCTACGGCCTCGGCGCCCTGCCCGTGGCGCGGGAACTCGTCCGCGCCGGCGTGGACCTCCTCGCGGTCGCCCGCCTCGGAGAAGCCCTGGAGCTGGCGCGCGGATTCGGCGCGGCAAGCCTGTCTGCCGGCGGCTCGGGCCACGAGGGCGCGGTCGCCACGGGAGCGGGCCACGCGGGCGGAGCGCCGGTCCCCCTCCTCGTCATGGGCCACACGCCCGACGAGGAACTTGAGGCGGCGGTCGCCGCGGGCGTCCGCGTGACGATCTTCGACGAGCGCCAGGCCGCGGAGCTTTCCCGCGCCGCCCTGGCCCTGGGCAAGCCCGCCCGCGCCCACGTCAAGGTGGACACGGGCATGAACCGCCTCGGGCTCAAGCCCGACGCGGACACCACCGCGCTCCTCCTCCGCATGGCGGCGCGGCCCGGCCTCGAGCTCGAGGGCATCTTCACGCACCTCGCGCTCTGCGACGCCGGTTCCGACACGCTCCAAGTCGAGCTCTTTGCGCGGGTCGTCGCCGAGGCCGAGGCGGCCGGCCTCCGCTTCGCCTACAAGCACGTCTGCGACAGCATCGGCCTCTGCCGCTATCCGGCCTGGCGCCTCGACCTCGTGCGCGCGGGCGCCATCCTCTTCGGAGCGAGGCCGGGCAACGCGCCCCTCGCGGAGGGCCTCGAGCTCCGCGTTCCCTTCGCCTTCAAGACGCGCATATCGCGCCTCCGCCCCGTCGCGGAGGGCGAGGGCGTCGGCTACGACTACACCTGGCGCGCGCCGGCGGGCGGCGCCCGCATCGCCACGCTGCCCGTCGGCTACGTCGACGGCTACCGCCGTTGCCTCTCCAACAAGGCCGAGGTCCTGGTCCGCGGCCGCCGCGCCCGCGTGGTGGGCCTCGTCTGCATGGACCAGCTCGTCGTCGACGTCACGGGCATCCCAGGGGCCGCGGAGGGCGACGAGGTCCTCCTCTTCGGCCGGAGCGGCGAAGGCGAACTCGGCCTCCTGGAGCTCGCGGCCTGGGCGGGCACCAACCGCAACGAGATCCTCGCCTCCGTCGGCCGCCGCGTGCCGCGCGTCTATTTCCGCGGCGGCGAGCCCGTCGAAACCGTCGACTACCTCGATCCCCGCCCCCCGCAAGGAGCCCGACCATGAGCGAACACGACCTCCTCGCCGCCGCCCGCGCCATCGAACCCTGGATCGTCGGGATCCGGCGCGGCCTCCACATGAAGCCCGAGCTCGGCCTCGAGGAGAAGGAGACCGCCGACGCGATCGAGGCGCGCCTCGCCGAGCTCGGCGTCGAAAGCTCCCGGCGCGGCACCGCCGTGGTCGGCCTCCTCCGCGGCGACCTGCCCGGCCCCTGCGTCGCCCTCCGCGCCGACATCGACGCCCTGCCCATCCAGGAGGAGGGCGACGCCGAGTACCGTTCCCGCCGCGACGGCGTCATGCACGCCTGCGGACACGACGCCCACGTCGCCATCCAGCTCGGGGCCGCGCGGCTCCTGGCCGACCGGAAGGCCTCCCTCCGCGGCTCGGTGAAGCTCCTCTTCCAGCCGGCGGAGGAGACGGTCGGCGGCGCCGACACGATGGTCAAGGACGGCTGCCTCGAAAACCCGCGCGTCGAGCGCGTCTTCGGCCTCCACGTGATGCCCTACCTGCCCGTGGGCGAGGTGGAGGTGAAAAAGGGCGCGCTCTGCGGCTGCAGCGCGACGCTGGCCGTCGAAGTCCGCGGCAAGAGCGCGCACGGCGCCTATCCGGAGACCGGGATCGACGCCATCCTGATAGCGGCCAACGTCGTGACCTCGCTCAACACGCTCGTGAGCCGCTACGTCTCGCCGCTCGAGGAGGCCGTCATCACCGTCGGCACCATCTCGGGCGGGACGAAGTCGAACATCCTCGCGGACCGGGTGGAGATGCGGGCCACGCTCCGCGCCACGAGCGGCGCGATGCGCGATTTCCTCATCGCCCGCGCGCGCGCGGTCGCGGAGGGCATCGCCGCCGCCTACGGCGGGTCGGCGACGGTGGAGGCGAGCCTCGGCTACGAGGCCCTCGTCAACCACGACGAGGCGGTGGACGAGATCGTCGGGGCGGCCTCCGAGCTCCTCGGGCCGGACAGCGTCCGCTGGAAGGCCAAGCCGAGCATGGGCGTCGAGGATTTCTCCTATTTCATCAAGGACAGGCCGGGCGCCTTCTACCACTTGGGCTGCGGCAACGCGGCCGCGGGCAAGACGGCGCCCCTCCACAATTCGGCTTTCGACATCGACGAAGCCTGCCTGCGCCTCGGCGCCGCGATGCAGGCACGGCTCGCGCTCGGCTGGCTCGGGCGCGACAGCAACGGAGGAACAGCATGAAGAAGCTCTACATCAGCGCGGACATCGAAGGCGTCTGCGGCATCGTCGACTGGGCGGAGACGGAGATCGCCGAGGCGCAGGGCGCCTACTTCCGCGCCCAGATGACCAGGGAGGTCCAGGCGGCCTGCGAGGCGGCGGCCGCCGCCGGCGTCGGGGAGATCTTCGTCAAGGACGCCCACGGCTCCGGCCGGAGCATCGATCCCTCCGCGCTGCCGCGCAACGCGCGGCTCATGCGCGCCTGGACCCGCGACCCATTCTCCATGATGGCCGGCATCGACGCGGGCTTCGGCGCCGCCATGCTCATCGGCTACCACTCGGGGGCGGGCAGCGACGGCAATCCGCTCGCGCACACGATGAACACGGACAACACGCGCCTCCTCGTCAACGGCGTCGAGGCGAGCGAGTTCCTCCTCAACGCCTACACGGCCGCCTCCTTCGGCGTCCCGGTCGTCCTCGTCTCCGGCGACCGGAAGCTCTGCGAGCACGCCGCCTCCGTCGATCCCCGCATCGCGACCGTCGCGGTGAGCGAGGGCATCGGCAACGCCTCGGTCTCCATCAATCCCGCGCTGGCCGTGGAGCGCATCAAGGAGGCGGCGGCCGCGGCCCTGCGCGCCGGCCCCTT
>DAINBW010000014.1:0-14398 GCA_036732745.1 Spirochaetales bacterium
GAGAAGAAGCTCTCCACCCTCTCGAGCGAGGACTTCACCGCCGCCGGCGGCGTCGACTCCATCGTCGAGATCCTCAACCTCGTCGACCGCACCTCGGAAAAGGGCATCATCGAGGCCCTCGAGGAGGACAGTCCCGAGCTGGCCGAGGAGATCAAGAAGAAGATGTTCGTCTTCGAGGACATCGTCCTCCTCGACGACCGCTCCATCCAGAAGGTGCTCCGCGAGGTCGACGGCCAGGAGCTCGCCAAGGCGCTCAAGGGCGTCGACAACGAGGTCTGCGAGAAGATCTTCAAGAACATGTCCAAGCGGGCCGCGACGATGCTCAAGGAGGACATGGAGTACATGGGCCCCGTCCGCCTCAAGGACGTCGAGGAGGCCCAGCAGAAGATCGTCTCCATCATCCGTCACCTCGAGGAGTCCGGCGAGATCATCATCTCCCGCGGCGAGGGCGACGAGCTCGTCCAATAGGGGGATCGAATGGCCAAGACCGTTTTCCGGCCCGGAGAAATCGTGGCCCTCCAGTCGACCCTCGTGCTCGGGAAGGGCGCGGACGCCGCGGAGGAGGAGGCCGAGGAGCTCGAGGAGCCCGTCGAGCCGGCCTACGAGGGACCGACCGCCGACGAGCTCCGCCGCGAGGCGGAGGCCTTCAAGGCCGAATGGGAGCGCGAGCGCGAGGCCATGGTCGCCGCCGCGCGGGGCGAGGCGGAAGCCATCGTCAAGGAGGCCGAGGCGGCCGCCTTCGAGGAGGTCCGCCGCAAGACCAACCAGGCGCAGAAGATCAAGCAGGAGGCCGACGAGGCCGCGGCCCGCCTCGGCGCCGAGGCCGAGCGCCGCGTCGCCGAGCTCGAGGCCGCGGCCGCGGCGCGCATCGACGCCGCCGTCCGCGAGGCGGCCAAGAAGGGCCGCGACGAGGGCCGCGAGGAGGGCTTCCGCGAGGGCCGGGCCGAGGTGCAGCGCCTCGTCGACCGCCTCCACGTGATCCTCGAGCGCGCGGTCGACAAGCGCTCGCAGATCCTCGACGAGGCGGAGGCCCAGGTCGTGGAGCTCGTCCTCCTCGTCTCCAAGAAGGTCGTCAAGGTCATCTCGGAGAACCAGAAGAGCGTCGTCGTGCAGAACATCGCCCAGGCGCTCCGCAAGCTCAAGACCAAGAGCGACGTCGTCATCCGCGTCAACCTCTCCGACCTCCAGCTCGCCACCGACCACGTCAAGGACTTCGTCGAGATGGCGGAGAACGCCAAGCGCGTCACCGTCGTGGAGGACACGACCGTCGACCGCGGCGGCTGCGTGATCGAGACCGACTTCGGCGAGATCGACGCGCGCATCTCGAGCCAGCTCCACGAGCTCGAGGAGAAGATCCTCGAGGTGGCGCCCATCAGGGCCCGCGGCAAGGTCCAGGGCTAGGGCGGGGCGCGCGATGGAAGGCTTCGCGAAGTACCTTTCGGCGGTCGAATCGACCGATCCGATCAAGTATGTCGGCCGCGTCACCAAGGTGCTCGGCCTCCTCATCGAAAGCCGGGGCCCGCAGGCCGTCATCGGCGAGGTCTGCCAGATCGTCGTGCCGCGGCTCGGGCGGACCTCCTACGCCGAGGTCGTCGGCCTCCGCGAGGACGCCGTCCAGCTCATGGCCTACGAGGGCCTCGAGGGCATCGAGGTCGGCTGCGCCGTCATCGCGACGGGCGAGCTCCTCCGCGTCCCCGTCTCCGACCGCCTCCTCGGCCGCGTCCTCGACTGCATGGGCCGGCCCTCCGACGGCAAGGGCGACGTCTTCTCCGCCACGACCTACCCGGCCGTGGCCCGGCCGCCGGACGCGATGACCCGCAAGCGCATAACGCGCCGCGTCGTCACCGGCGTCCGCTCCATAGACGGCCTCGTGCCCCTCGGCCGCGGCCAGCGCATCGGCATCTTCGCCGGCTCCGGCGTCGGCAAGTCGACGCTGCTCGGCATGATCGCGCGCAACACGGACGCGGACGTCAACGTCATCGCCCTGATCGGCGAGCGCGGCCGCGAGGTGCGGGAGTTCATAGAGAACGACCTCGGCGAGGAGGGCCTCCGCCGCTCCGTCGTCATCGTATCCACCTCCGACACGCCGCCCCTCGCGCGCCTCCGCGGCGCCTACGTCGCGGCCGCCGTCTCCGAGTACTTCCGCGACCAGGGCAAGGACGTGATGCTCCTCTTCGACTCGGTGACGCGCTTCGCCCGCGCCCAGCGCGAGATCGGCCTGGCGACCGGCGAGCCGCCCGCCACGCGCGGCTACACGCCCTCCGTCTTCGACTCGATGCCCAAGCTCCTGGAGCGCTCCGGCACCTCCGACAAGGGCTCCATCACGGGGATCTACACGATCCTCGTGGACGGCGACGACATGGACGAGCCCGTCGCGGACACCGTGCGGGGCATCCTGGACGGCCACGTCGTCCTCTCCCGCCGCCTGGCCCAGCGCTACCACTACCCCGCGATCGACGTGCTCAAGTCCGTCTCCCGCCTCACGAACGCGGTGGCCGGACCCTCCACGCGGAACGTCATGGGCTACGCGCGCAAGATGATGGCGATCTACGAGGAGAACGAGGACATGATCACGATCGGCGCCTACGTGAAGGGCTCGAGCGCGGTCGTGGACGAGGCGATTTCCAAGCGCGATCCCCTCGAGGAGTTCCTGATCCAGGCCGTCGAGGATCCCGCGCCGATCAACGACACGCTCAAGCGCCTCGGCGGCATAGCCGGCATCGAGATCCCGCCCGGGGAGATCGCCGTGGCCGAGGGCCGGGCTCCCGCCCCCCCAGCGGCCATGGCCGCCGCGGCCCCGCGGCGCCCCTCCTACGAGGAGGAGCCGGCGGCCGGGCGCCTTGACGGCCAGGAGGCCGGCGGGGAGGCCGCCGCGCGCCGCGCGTTTGGCGGCGGCACGGACGGCGGCATCGGCGCGGGCGCGGGCGACGGCGGCGGCCCGGGCGGCACCGGCGCTGCCGGCGGCGGCGCCCCGTGAGGCGCTTCGCCTTCAAGCTCGAGAAGCTCCTCGAGCTCAGGGCCTTCCACGAACGGCGCGCGGAGCTCCTCCTGGCGGAAAAGGCCGGCCGCTGCGCCCTCCTCGAACTGGGCCTCCAGGAGGTGGCGGCCTCCCGCGCGCGCACGAGCCGCGAAATGTTCGCGCCCGGGCGCGGCCTCGAGGACTACCGCGCCGCCGAGCTCTACATCGCGCGGCTGGACAAGGAGCGCGACCGCCTGGCGCGGGAACTCGCCGCGGCGGAGATCGAGCGCGAGGCTGCCCGCGCCGACTATCTTGAAAAGCACCGCGATCGCCAGGCGATCGACAAGCTCAAGGAGCGCCGGCAGGCGGAGTACTACCGCCTGGCCGAGCGCGAAGAGACCAAAGCCCTCGACGACATCGCCCGGCGGGCTGTCGCCGAGGCGGGGAGATAAAGCGGCATGGCCTCCTTCGGAAGACCGCGCGTCCTCGGGCGCGCCATCGTCCTCTTCGTACTCATCCTCGTCCTCGCGATAGGCGGGCTCGTCTGGTTCGACTTCCTCGGCGTCGTGGACGCCAAGGCCATGCTCGGGCCGGCCTACCGCCTCCTCGGCGTCGACGCCCGGCGGACGGCGGCCATCCCCGCCGACAGCCCCGTCCTCCTCGAGGAGGAGCGCCTGGCCAAGCGGCTCGAGTCCCTCCAGATCCGCTCGGAGGAGCTCGACCAGCGCCAGGCGGAGCTCTCCCGCCTCGACGCCGAGGTCGGCCAAAAGTCCCAGGCGATCGAGGAACGCGGAAAGGCGCTCGACGACAAAGAGAAATCGTTCAACGAGAAGGTAAAACAATACGAGAATAGGAAGGTCAACGTGGAGCAGAACGCCCGCTACCTCGTCGGCATGCCGCCCGCGAAGGCCGTGGACATCCTGAAGTCCATGGAGGACCAGGCGGTGATCGACATCCTCCGCTCCGCGGAGGAACAGGCGAAGGCGGCGGGAGAGAACTCCATCGTCTCCTACTGGCTTTCCTTGATGCCGCCGGATCGCTCCGCCGCGATCCAGCGCAAGATGACGGCGAAGCCGAGCGGCCTCGATTAAACCCGAGGCGCGCTCCCCGGCTTCCGACGGCGGAAGTGAAAGGAGCGCGCCTACGCAGCTACCGATTCAGACACAGGCGCCGAGGCCCGAACTCCAGGGCGCGGCGGCGGGCGGGGTCTTCCCCGCCAAGGGCAAAAAGCCCGCCGGTCCGGCCGGCCTCTTCGCGAGCCTCCTCCAGACGGCCCGCGGCGGCGAGGCCCGCGGCGCGACCAAGGCCGCCGGCGACGGCGGCTCTGACGCCAAGGCCGGGGCGGCCTCCAAGGCCAAGACCGAGCCGTCCGGGCTCGCCGCGGGCGACCGCGCCGACGCGGCCGCGGCCCGCAACCGGACCAAGGGCGGCGAGGCCGCCGCCAATGAAGCCAAGGCATCCGCGGCCGGCCGGCAGGCCGACGCGGAGGGCCGAAACCGCACGCAATCCCTACAGTCGAACCGCCGCGGCCTCCCCGGGGCCGCCGCCGACCACGCGGACGACGAGCCCCTCGGGGCGAACGGCGCCGCCGAGGCCAAGCGCAACGGCCGCGGCCGCCTTCGCGCCGAACGCGGCGAAGGCCCCGAGGCCGAAACGGCCGGCCTCCTGTCCGGCGCGGCTGGCGCGAAGGGCGCCTCCAAGCCCAAGGGCGCGGCGGAAGCCTCCGGCGACGCCGCGGGCGAAGCGGGCGAAATCGACCGCAAGCGCCTCGAAAAGAAAACCCAGGATCCCCTCGTCACCGTGATCGACCAGCGCCGGCAGGAAGCCCGCGCCGCGGCCAGGAAGAAAGACGCCGCGGAGGCCCGCGGCCCCGAAGCCGTTGACGCCGCCAAGGCCGAAGCGAAGGCCGAAGGCTCCCGCGGCGCCGGCCGCGAGCTCGATCTCGACCTCGGCCGCCTTGGCCAGGGCGCCGCCGCCGGCTCCGGCGAATCAGGCGTCGGCCGCGAGGAGGCCGCCGGCAAGGCGACGCCCGCGCGCGACTTTTCCGCCGTGCTCGCCGAGCGCCTCAAGGATTCCTGGAACGGCGAGATCGTCCAGAGCGCGCACATCGTGCTCAAGGACGGCGATTCGGGCACCATTCGGCTGCGCATGCGCCCCGAATCGCTCGGCGGCGTCAAGATCGAGCTGAATCTCGCCGACAACAGTATCAGCGGGAAGATCGTCGTGGAGTCGGACGAGGCCAAGAGCGCCTTCGAGCGCAACATGGCCGAGCTCCAGGACGCCTTCAAGCGCGGCGGCTTCGAGTCCGCCAAGCTGGAGGTCTCCGTCGGCTCCGGCGGCGCCGGCAACGGCGGGACCGAACGGCGCGCGGACGGGGCCGAGGGCCCCTACTGGTCGGAGCGTCGCCGCGCGGCGGCCTTCGACGGCGCCGTTCCCGCCGCCTCGGGAAGAAGCTACGGCACGGGACCCCGCGGGGCCGTCGACATACTGGCATAGGAGGAAGCAAGGTGGATGTAAGCACCGCCCTACGGGGACCCGATCTCGCGAAGACCCGCGTCGAGGTGGACGCCTTCAACAAGGCGCTCTCCCAGGGCAAGACCTCCTCCAAGGAGCTCGACAAGGACGACTTCCTCAAGATCCTCATCACCCAGCTCCAGCACCAGGATCCGACGGCGCCGCTCCAGGACAAGGAATTCATCGCCCAGATGGCCCAGTTCTCCTCTCTCGAGCAGATGACGAACATGAGCCAGGGCTTCAACAAACTCTCGGGCCTCCTCGCCTCCAGCGAGGCCGGCCAGGTTCTCGGCCGCAACGTGGAGATCCGCGACGGCGAAAGCCTCGTGAGCGGCGTCGTCACGCAGGTCGTGCGCGGGGACAATCCCCTCGTCGGCGTGAACGGCAAGCTCTACGATTTCGAACAGGTCGAGAAGGTCTTGAACTAGGAGGGCTCTTCACCATGATGCGATCGCTTTATTCCGGCGTTTCCGGCCTCCAGAACCACCAGGTCCGGATGGACGTTCTCGGCAACAACATAGCCAACGTCAACACGACGGGCTTCAAGAAGGGGAGGGTCAATTTCCAGGACCTCCTCTACCAGCAGATGTCCGGCGCCGCCCGCCCGAACGGCGAGGTCGGCGGCGTCAACCCGAAGGAGATCGGCCTCGGCATGTCGATCGCCTCGGTGGACACCGTGCATACGCAGGGCGCCCTCCAGACCACCGGCGTCATGACCGACGTCGCCGTCCAGGGCAACGGCTTCTTCGTCCTCAAGAAGGGCGAGCAGACGATGTACACCCGCGCCGGCGCCTTCGGCCTCGACCGCGACGGCCGCCTCGTCAATCCGGGCTCGGGCCTCCGCGTCCAGGGCTGGCTGGCGCAGAACATCAACGGGCGCGAGGTGCTCGCCACCTCCGGCGCCCTCCAGGACCTCGTCATTCCCGTCGGCTCCAAGGATCCGGCCAAGGCGACCTCGCGCGTCGACCTCGCCTGCAACCTCGACAAGCGCACGCCGGAGATCCCCGAGGGCGCCGGCCTCGACGCCGTCGAGCAGGGCACCTGGCGCGTGGAGGAGAAGATCTTCGACTCCTTCGGCGCCCCCCACATCCTCCGGATGGAGTTCCGCAAGGCGCCCGGCGAGACCAACCGCTGGAACGCCACGGTGAGCGTCGATCCGGGCGTCGAGAATCCGGCCAACGTCGCCGTCGCCATCGGCGAGCCCGCCGTCGGCAACGCGAACACCTTCTCCGTCGAGTTCGACAACCGCGGCCTCCTCCGCCGCGTCGGCGACGCCCAGGGCGGCCTCTCCCCCGAGGCCGGCGCCCTCGACATCGGCGTCTCCTTCGAGGTGCGGGACGCGGCTCCCGGCGCGGACGGCGCCCCCACGCGGCAGACCTTCCGCCTCGGCCTCGGCGCCGCAGGCTCGGCGACGAGCACGGTGACGCAGCAGGCGGAACGCTCCTCCACCAAGGTCTTCGCCCAGGACGGCTACACGATGGGCTACCTCGACACCTTCAAGATCGACCAGTCCGGCGTCGTGACGGCCGTGTACTCGAACGGCTCCAACCGCACGATCGGCCAGATGGCCCTCGCGAGCTTCACGAACCCGAACGGCCTCGAGAAGATCGGCGAGACCAACTTCGTGCAGTCGAACAACTCGGGCATGGCCAACATCGGCCCCTCGGGCATCGCCGGCAAGGGCAAGCTCATCGCGGGCACCCTCGAGATGGCCAACGTCGACCTCGCGGAGCAGTTCACCGACATGATCGTGACCCAGCGCGGCTTCCAGGCCAGCTCCAAGACGATCCAGACGAGCGACCAGATGCTCCAGGAGCTCCTGACGCTCAAGCGCTAGTCCGCGAAGCCTAGGCGCCGCGGGGGCCCTCGCTCCCGCGGCCGCCCGCTTCCCGGATTCCGGCCCGGAGGACCCATGATCGAACTGACCCAGCTCTCGGGAAAGACCTTCTGGATAAATCCGCACATGATCGAGTATATTGAAAAGACGCCCGACACCACCCTCGTCATGCTCGGCGGGAAACGCATGGTGGTGCTCGAGAAGGTCGAAGAGGTCATCGAGCGCATAATCGCCTACCGGCGGCTCATCGGTGGCTTCAAGAACGAGGAGTGAGCATGAACCTGGGAAGCTTGATCGGCCTCGTCGGCGGAACGGCGATGCTCGTCATCTCGATCTTCACCTCCGGCGGAACGCTGGGCACCTATTGGGACATCCCTTCCGTCGCCTGTACGATCGGCGGTTCGTTTTTCGCCCTCATGCTCCAGTACGGCACCAAGGATACGCTGAAGGTGTTCAAGTTGATCGGCCGAGCCTTCCAGAATTACTCCTACGGCGCCGAAAAGCTGCTCGACAAGCTCTATGAGTTCTCCGAGAAGGCCCGCCGCGAGGGCATCCTCTCCCTCGAGGAGGAGATGAACGACCTCGACGACAAGTTCATGCAGCAGGGCCTCCGCCTCGTGGTCGACGGCACGGACGCCGAGGTCATCCGCGAGCTCATGGAGAACGAGCTCTCGCAGATGAACGAGCGCCATTCCAAGGGCATCAAGATGCTCGACGCCTGGTCCAAGCTGGCGCCGGGCTTCGGCATGCTCGGCACCGTCCTCGGGCTCATCGCCATGCTCAAGAACCTGGAGGACAAGAGCCGCATCGGCCCGAACATGGCCGTCGCCCTCATCACGACCTTCTACGGCGCCATCATGGCCAACTTCCTCTTCCAGCCGATGATGGGCAAGCTCGTCATCGACGACGGCGACGAAACCACGGTCAAGGAGATGGTCATCGAGGGCGTCCTCTCCATCCAGGCGGGCGACAACCCGCGCATCCTCCTCGTCCGGCTCGCGAGTTACCTTCCGCCGAAGGAAAAGCAGGCGATCCTCGACAAGTACAAGACGGACTAGAGGCACACGCTATGGGAAGGAAAAAAAAGGAACTGGCGGTCGGCGGCCTCGGCGAGTGGATCGTCACCTACGGCGACATGGTCACCCTCCTCCTTTGTTTCTTCATCGCCCTCTTCGACACGACCGAGGCCGATCCCGCCCAGATGAGCGAGATGATCTCCAGCCTCAACAACATCGGCATGGGCGGCGCGACGGGCGGCATGACCCTATCCCCCGGCAAGCTCGCGGAGCTCGGCAACACCGTGGCCTCCCTGCCCTCGATGGAGAAGGGCAAGTTCCTCGGCACCGCCCTCAAGAAGGCCGTCTCCCTGTTCCAGCCCGAGACCAAGTCCAACAAGGTCCGCATATCGTCCAACGAGCGCGGCATCGTCATCAGCCTGGCCTCCGACGCTTTCTTCCGGCCGGCGAGCGCCCAGGTCAACATCGAGGAGACCCGCGACCTCCTCGTCAAGCTCGCCGCCCTCCTTTCCGGCGACGAGCTCAAGGGCCGCAAATTCGCCGTTGAAGGCCACACCGACTCCGCGCCGATCGACCCGACCGGCCCCTGGAAGTCCAACTGGGAGCTTTCCGCCCAGCGCGCCATCAATACCCTCCGCTACCTCGCCGATTTCGGCGTCGACGAGCGCCGCTTCCGGATCGCGGGCTTCGCCGACACCGTCCCCCTGGCCGCCAACGACACGGAGGAGGGCAGGGCCTACAACCGCCGGGTCGACGTGATCATCCTGGACGAGGCCCATCTCTAGTCCTCCAAACGCTTTTCAGCCCGGCTTTCCTCATGTATACTAATGTCGGCGCGGAGCATTCCGATAATCGGAATGGACGGGACTTTCGCGCGGCCGCGGCCCCTTCGGGCACGCCCCGCCGCGACGGCCCTTCCGCACGGCCAGGAGGCAGCAAAAATGGGCGATGACGTCGACGATTCCGATATGAGCTTCACGGAGGGCGAGGCCGAGCAGGCCGCGGCGCCGAAGGCGAAGGGCGCCGGCGGCGGCCTCCTCAAGATCCTCATGATCGTGGGCATCGCGCTCGGCGCGGTCATCCTCATCGTGACGGTGGTCATCATCACCGTGAACGCGCTCAACAAGCAGGGCAAGCCCATGGCCCAGGTCCCGGTCTCCGAGGCCTACCAGCAGGCGACCCCCCTCTACGCCTATTCAACCACCGTCGGCGAGATCCGCGCCCGCACCCGCGACAAGGAACCCTCCGCCGTCGTCGTCAAGATCAACATCGGCTACGACGAGGCGGACAAGGACACGCCGGTGGAGATCACCGCGCGCCTTTACCAGATCCGCGACTACCTGCGCAACTACTTCAGCCTGAAATACGCCTCGGAACTCGCGCCGGACCAGGAGACCACCGTGAAGGCGGAGCTCCGCGAGAACCTCAACCGAATGCTCTCGAAGCCCAGCATCAAGGAAGTGCTCTTCGAGAAGTTCGACGTGGTCGGGCTTTAGCCCGCCAGGGCGACCGGTTCTCCAGGAGGGCGCATGACCGAAGTCCTTTCCCAGGATGAGATAGACCAGCTACTCACGGCGATCAACGCGGGCGAGACCGAGCTCGAGACGATCAAGCCGGCCGCGGACACGCGCAAGATCAAGATCTACGACTTCAAGCGGCCGGACAAGTTCTCGAAGGAGCAGATCCGCACCGTGCAGATCATGCACGAGACCTTCGCCCGCCTGACGACGACGAGCCTTTCCGCTTCCTTGCGCACCCTCGTCCACGTCCACGTCGCCTCCGTCGACCAGCTGACCTACGAGGAGTTCATCCGCTCCATCCCGACGCCGACCACCCTCGCGGTCGTGTCGATGGACCCCCTGAAGGGCCAGGCCATCCTGGAGATCGACCCCTCGGTCACCTTCACCATCATCGACCGCCTCTTCGGCGGCTCCGGCGAGGGCGCCAAGCTCAACCGCGAGCTCACCGACATCGAGCACTCCGTCATGGAGGGCATCATCGTCCGCATCCTCGGCAACATGCGCGAGGCCTGGACCCAGGTCATCGACCTCCGGCCGCGGCTGTCCCAGATCGAGACGAACCCCCAGTTCGCCCAGATCGTCCCGCCGACGGAAATGGTCGTCCTCGTGACGCTGGAGACCAAGGTCGGCGAGGTCGAGGGCATGATGAACCTCTGCATCCCCTACCTGACCATCGAGCCGATCGTCTCCAAGCTCTCCGCCCAGTACTGGTATTCCTCGGTGCGCCGCGGCGCCACCACGGAAAACCTCAACATCCTCAAGGAGAAGCTCTCCACGGTGGAGATCCCCGTCATCGCGGAGATCGGCAAGATCGACATCTCCATCCGCGACGTCCTGGCCCTCAGGATGGGCGACATCGTCCGGCTCTATTCGGTCCGCGTCAACGATCCGATGACGCTCAACGTGGGAAACAAGAAGAAATTCCTCTGCCGCCCCGGCGTGATAGGCAAGAAGATGGCGGTGCAGATAACCAAGAAGCTCGAGGACCTCGGGCAGGAAGAGTTCGAGGAACTGGCATCCGAAGGAGACGAGTACAATGAGTGATGGCGCCCTTTCCCAGGAAGAGATAGACTCCCTCCTCGCCGGACTCGACGGCGGCTCTCCGGGCGGCCCGGCCCCCGCGCCGAAGCAGGGCGGCGGCTCCTCAGCCGTCTCCCCGCAGGAGGCGCAGGCCTTCAAGGCGGTGCTCGACGCCACCGTCGGAGCCCAGTCCCAGAACCTCTCGATGATCACGGGCCTGCCCGTGACGCTCCAGGCTCCCGCCGTGGACGGCACGAGCCGCGACGGCTTCCTCCGGGACGTGCCGGAGGAGGTGCTGGCGGTCAACGTGCCCTTCTCGGGATCCCTGCCCGGCGAGCACGTTTTCGTCATGTCCAAGGAGACCGCGCTCAAGATCGCCTCCCTCGCCAACAAGGACGAAGGGCTCGCCGAGCTCGACGACATGGCCATCTCCGCCGTGCAGGAGTGCATCTCCACCCTGGCCGGCACCCAGATCACCGTGATCTCCGAACGCACGGGCAACCGCAACATCCAGGCGGGCGTCGCGGAGGGCGGCTTCGGCCCCAAGGCCATGGCCCGCGTTCCTTCCGGCGACATGTTCCGCGCCATCTACAAGATGCAGATAGGGGAGGGCGAGCCGGACCGGCTCGTCGAGCTCTTCGCGCTCTCCTTCGTCAAGGATCTCCTGGCCTCGACCGGCGGGCCCGCCCCCGCGCAGCAGCAGCAACAGCGCCAGCAGGCCCAGGGCGGCTACGGCGGACCCATGGGCCAGATGGGCCAGATGGGCGGCTTCGGCGGCGGCCAGCAGCAGATGGGCATGCCCATGGGCCAGATGGGCTACGGCCAGCAGCAGATGGGCTTCGGCCAGCAAGCGATGGGAATGCCCATGGGCGGCTTCGGCATGAACCCGCCGAACGTCCAGCCCGTGCAGTTCGCGAGCCTCCAGATGCAGCAGGCCAGCCCCGAGTCCGGCAACATCGGCCTCATCATGGACGTCTTCATGGAGATGACGGTCGAGCTCGGCCGCACCCGGAAGCCGATCAAGGAAATCCTCGGCATGGGCGAAGGCACGATCATCGAGCTCGACAAGCTCGCCGGCGAACCGGTGGACATCCTCGTCAACCACAAGCTCATCGCCAAGGGCGAGGTCGTCGTCATCGACGAGAACTTCGGCGTGCGCGTCACGGAGATCGTGTCCCCCATGGAGCGCATGAGCGACCTCGGCTAGGGACCCGCCGGACCCCGCGTTCGATTCACCCCGATGAGCCAAGCCCCGCGCGCCTTTGAGCGACGCGGGGCTTCCGTGCTTGGGCGCGAATAAAATGCTTGCAATCCCCTCCGCTTTGCTTTAAAATAACGCTCGGGAGGGGTCTTTTGAAAAAGTATGCACTCGTCATGTGCGCCGCCATCTGGGCGCTCGGTACGGGTGCCGTCGCGACCGCGCAAGCAGCCCCCGTGGCCGCCGGCGCGGGAACCGCCCAGGCGTTGGGGAATGCCCAGGCGGTGGACGAGACGGCGCTCGCGATCGGGGACCAGGCCGCGGCGGCGCAATCGGCGCAGGGGCAGACGGCGCTCCCGTCGAACCTGGCCTATTTCCTCCGCATGATCCTCGTCCTCGCCTTGGTGCTGGGGGCGATGTATCTCGTCTTCAAGGTCCTGAAGCGCATCGGCAAGCCCAAGGCCGCGGACGACTCCTCCATCCGCATCCTCGCCTCGGCGAGCATCGGCGCCGGTCGGGCCCTCCATGTCGTGACCCTCGGCGAAAAGGCCTATCTCCTCGGCGCCACCGATTCCTCCATCTCCCTCATCGACAGGGTCGAGGACCGCGAGTATCTCGACGCCTTGGCCCTCAAGGCGGCGACGGAGGCCGGCGCCCCGCGCGCGGACTTCGCGGCCATCCTGGGTTCCCTCCTGCCCAAGGGCAAAAAGGCCAAGGACGGGAAGGGGCGGAGCCTCGCCGCGGGCGGTTTCTCCGGCGACGAGGCCTTCGAGGCGCGCGTCAGCGCGGACTACCTGGCCGAGGCGCGCGAGCGCGTCAAGAAGCTCCGGCCATGAGCCTGAAGCGATTCGCGCTCGCGGCGACCCTCGTCCTCGCGGTCGCCGCGTCGGCTTTGGCCCAGGCCGCTCCCGCCGCAGCCCCCTCCGGCGCGGCGTCGGGCGCGCCGAGGAGCCGCGACTCCGCGGTCCTCGTTCCCACGCCCCAGCCCTCCGCGCCCCGCGCCGCCGCGCCCGCCTTCCCTCAGGGGAGCGCGCGCGGCACGACCGCGGCGCCGGCGCAGGTCCCCCTGGTCCCGCTGATCGACCTCCGGGTCAAGAACCCGCAGTCGGGCAAGGAAGTGGCCTTCTCCGTCCAGCTCCTGATCCTCCTCACGGTCCTATCCCTGGCCCCGAGCTTCCTCATCCTGATCACGAGCTTCCTGCGCGTCTCCATCGTCCTCGACTTCATCAAGCGCGCCCTCTCCCTCCAGCAGGTGCCGCCGAACCAGGTCCTCCTCGGCATCGCCTTCTTCCTCACGATCTTCATCATGTGGCCGACCTTTTCGGACGTCTACGAAAACGCCTGGAGCCCCCTCGCCGACGGACGCATCGGCGTCGAGGAGGCCTACCGCGCGGCGGAGAAGCCCTTCCGCATCTTCATGTACTCGCAGCTCAAGGAGAATCCCGAGGGCATCCGGCTCTTCATGTCGATGCGCGGCCTGCCGAAGCCGCAGACCCTCGCCGACGTGCCGACCTACGTCCTCATCCCGGCCTTCATCCTGAACGAGCTCACGGTGGCCTTCAAGATAGGCATACTCCTGTTCATACCATTCATCATAATCGACATGGTCGTGGCGTCGGTCCTCATGTCCATGGGCATGATCATGCTCCCGCCGGTCATGATCTCGACGCCATTCAAGCTGATACTTTTCGTGCTCGTGGACGGGTGGAACCTCCTCACCGAGCAGATCATACGGTCATTCTTCTAGGCAAAGGGGGTAGGCAATGAGCGTTGGCGACGCGGTCGCGATCATGCGCGGAGGCATTCTCCAAATCCTCATCCTCTCGGCGCCCGTCCTGCTCGTCGCGATGGTGGTGGGCCTCATCATCTCCATTTTCCAGGCCACGACCTCGATCCAGGAGCAGACCCTCACCTTCGTGCCCAAGATAGCCGCCATCATGCTCGTCCTGGCCCTCCTCGGGGGCTGGATGTTCTCGAGCCTGGCCGACTATACCCGCCAGCTCTTTGGCATGATCCCGGACATGGTCAAGTGAGGTACTAGCCTTGTATCCCTGGCCGGCCGCGGACTTTAGCCTCTTCCTCCTCATCGCGGCGCGCATCCTCGCCCTCATCGAGACCGCGCCCCTCCTTTCGGGAGAGGGCATTCCCCAGGTGGCCAAGGTCGGGCTCGCCGGCCTCACCGCCGTGGCCATCCTTCCGGCAGTCCGGGCCGCAGGCTATGCCATCCCCGCGGACGGGGCGGCCTACGCCCTCCTCCTCGTGGGAGAGGCCATGATTGGGGTAATCATGGGCTTTTTCCTGACAACCCTCTTCGCGGCCTTTTCCATGGCCGGC
>DAINBW010000015.1:0-13930 GCA_036732745.1 Spirochaetales bacterium
GCTCCCGGCCGCCGAGGCTCTCGCCGTCGCCTTCGACATGGACCGGGTCCTCGGGCTCGGCCTCTCCGCCACGGTCCGAGCCGAGGCCGCCACCGTCGATCCCGAACTCGCCGCCTGGGCCGAGGGCAAGATCGCCGAGCGCGCCGCGGCCAAAAAGGCCAAGGATTTCGCCCGCGCCGACGCGATCCGCGCGGAACTCAAGGAAAAGGGCCTCGTCCTCGAGGACGGGCCCGGCGGCACAACGTGGAAGCGGCTCTAGGCCGTCCGGGCCCGCGTAACCAGGACGGAGGCGGGATTGTTCTCTAACGAAGGTTTCCCTGACGAGCGCGAGCTCCGGCTTCTCTACGACGCCGTGGCTCCCATGCTCGTGCGGGTGGCCTACCGCATCGCGGGCACCGAGGAAGCGGCCGAGGACATCGTCCACGAGGCCTTCATCCGTCTCCTCGAAAAACGCCTGCCCTTCGCGACGCGCGACGACGCCAAGTTCTGGCTCATCCGCGTCGTGAAGAACGGCGCCCTCAACTACGCGAAGCGCAAGGGCCGCGAGGCCCGGGCCTACGAGCGGTGGTGGCGCGGCGAGCGCGCCGAGAGCGAGTCGGCCGACGCGGAGATCCTTCGCGGGGAGTCGGAGAAGGAAGTGAAGCTCTTCCTCGACCGCCTGCCCGAGAATCTCCGTTCGGTCCTTGTCCTGAAGGAGTACGGCGGGATGAGTTACAAGGAGATCGGACGGGTCCTCGGCATCACCGAAGGCAACGTCAAGGTCAGAGCCTTCCGCGCCCGCGAGGCGCTGCTCGCCCTGTACGACGAGGGAGGCGCGCATGTGTCCTGACCACGGCCTGCTCTCCGCCTATGTCGACGGCGAGGTGCCTTCGCCCTGGAAGGACCGCTTGGCCGCCCATCTCGAGGTTTGTCCGGCCTGCGCCGCCAAGGTCGGCCGCTACGCCGGACTGGGCGCCGCCCTGCGCGCCCCCGCCTCCCTCGACGAGACCGCCGTCGTCGAGCGCCTCCGCGGCCGCCTCGAAGAGCGGCTCGAATCCCCTGCCGCGCCCCGCCCCGCGTCCCACCCCGCGCCTCGGGCGGCCTCGCCGCTCTGGAGCCGCCGCGTTTCCCTGCCCCTGCCCCTGGCAGCGGCCGCCGGCCTGGCCTTTGTCCTCTTCGCGAGCCTGTCGCTGTCCGGTCTCCTCCGGCCGGCGCGGCAGCCCGTCCAGAGCCTGGCCGCCGCGGAACTCGCCCCGAGCCGCACGGAGCCCGGCAGCATGGAGGCCCTCATCCGCTATCTCGAGTCGCAGGATGCCCAGGTCAACCTCACGATCCAGCTCCCCGCGGACGCCACCTTCGCCTCGAACGGCAAGCCCCTCATCGTGAAGGCCTCCGAATACGTTCCCCTCGGGCCCGGCTCCGCGTCGCCGGCTCCGGCGGAACAGGGCGGCGACGAGTGAGGCGTCCCGGCGGCGTCGGCGCCGCGGCGATCCTCTGCTGTCTCGCCGTCGGGCTCGTCGCCCGGCTCGAGGCCCAGGAAGCGCCCCTGCCCGAACTCTTCAAGGACCAGGCCCTGGCCGTCCACATCGGCGCGCGGATCCAGGAGAACGGCGCCGAGACCGCGGCGGTGGCCTCCGACAGCGTGCGCTACACGGTTCCCGGCAATCCCGTCGGCGTCAAGCTCGTCGGCTCCAACGTGGTGATCCTCATCCAGGTGACGCCCTTCGCGGAGGGCAAGTCCGGCCTTGTCCTCGTCGCCCAGGGCCAGGTCTGGGTGCGCCGCGGCGAAGGCGAGCTTTCCTACCGCACCACCCTGGATTCCGTGTCGGTCGGCTACGGCGAGCGCGTGTTCTTCTTCCCCCTCGGGCGCGACCCCGCCGGCAACGCGCCGATCCGCCTCGAGATCTTCGTCGAACGCTACACCGGAGCCCCGGCCGGCGCGGCCGGCCTCGCGCCGGCGGGCCAGGGCGCCAGCCCCGCCGCGACGGGCGCGGCCGAGAGCGGAAAGAGCAAGAAGTGAAGCTTCACGACCATATTCCTCACCACGTGCACGGCGCCCGCCAGGCCCGGATACCCCGCCGCGGCTGGCGCGCCCTCGGCCGCCGCGCCCTGCTCCGCATCGCGCTCTGGTCGCTCGCCGCCACCCTTCTCGCGGCGGGCGGCGTCCTCGGCTACGGCCGCTGGGCCACGCCCCGCGTCGATCGCCTCGATCCGATCGTCGCCGAGCCGGGAGGCCTTGTCCGCGTGGAAGGCCGCAATTTCGGCGCCGTCCGCGGCGATTCGCGGGTCGAGGTGGACGGCGTCGCGCCGACCGCCTCTTCCTACGTGGCCTGGGGGCCGAACTCCATCGCCCTCAGGCTCCCGTCCTCCGCGGACTCGGGACTCATCTATGTCGTCACGCGCCGTGGGCGCAGCAACCCGAAACTCTTCATGAACCGCTCCCGCCTGCCGGTCGCCGCCCGCGGGGAAAGCTCCGGCCGGAGCGGTCCCTACCTCGCCTCCATCTCCGCCGAGAAGGGGCCGATCGGTTCCCTCCTCGTCCTCTCGGGCTACAACTTCGGCTCCAACCGGGAAGGCGGCCAGGTGCTGTTCTCCTGGAATCCCGAAATGTCGAGCGCCCGCCTCGGCGATCGGAGCGAACCCTCCTTCGTCGCCGCGTCCGAGGGCGACGGCGCTTACGAGCTCTGGTCGGACAAGGAAATCCGCGTCCGCGTGCCCGACGGCGCGGCCTCCGGCACGGTCGCCGTCAACGGCGCCGGCGGCCGGAGCAACGGGCTCTTCTTCGGGGTCGTCGACCAGCCCGGGCAGAAGCGCTATTCGGACCGCCGGAGCTATTCCATCCAGTACTCGTCGAGCATCACGAAGACCAAGGCCTCCGGCGCGAACGAGCTCTACCTCTGGATGCCCAAGCCCGTCGAATCGGCCGCCCAGCGCATTGCCAAGGTCCTGACCCAGGAGCCCGCCCCCCTCGTGCCCGATTACCGCGGCGCGGCGCTCTACCGCTTCAAGGACATCGCGACCGGCCAGGACCTGGCGGTTTCGCAGTCCTTCCTCGTCCAGTCCTGGGCGGTCGAGACGACGGTCGATCCGGACAAGATCCAGAAGCCGGCCGAGCCGCCGCCCTTCCTCCAGCCCTTCCTCGCCGCCGACGAGCTGGTCCCGGCCGCGGCGCCGGAGATCCAGGCCTTGGCGCGGCGGATAACCCAGGGCGAGCGCAATCCTTGGCGGGCCTCCCGCCTCGTCTTCGAGCACCTGACGCGCAACCTGGCCTGGACGGACGCGCGTTCCGCCGCCAAGCCGCTCGAGGCGCTCGCCGCCAAGACCGCCGACTCCGCGTCCTACGCCGTCCTGGCGGCGGCCCTGCTCCGGTCCTCCGGCGTCCCGGCGATTCCCGTCGCGGGCTACCTGATCGATCCGAGCCGCCAGGCCGCCCGCCACGCCTGGGTCGAGTTCTACGTCTACGGCCTCGGCTGGGTTCCCATGGATCCCATTCTCGGCTCGGGCGCCCGCCCGGGCGGCTTTGACGCCGCCTTCGAGGATCGCGGGCGCTATTTCGGGGCCATCGACAACCGCCGCATCGCCTTTTCCCGCGGTTTCACCGCGCTTTCCCCGATGACCCCGAGCGGTCGCCGGGCCTCGCCCGCGCGACCGGTCGCCTTCCAAAGCTTCTACGAGGAGGCGATCGGCGCCCTCGAGGCCTACAGTTCCTTCTGGAGCGAGGTCGAGGTCACGGGACTCTACTGAGGTCCTGAGGCCGCGAGCCTCCGAGTCCCCGTCGGCGAAGCGCGGGGCGGGCCCGGGGGCGCCTCCTATATGCTATCCCGGCCGTTCACGATTCCCGGAAACCGCGCTATACTGATCCCGCGCCGCGCCTCCCGCGCGGCCTGCTTCAAAAGGAGGAGCAATGTCCCTTATCGCCAAGCAGGATCCCGAGCTCTGGAAGGCCATCGAGCTCGAGACCGCGCGCCAGCGCGACAACCTCGAACTGATCGCGAGCGAGAACTACACCTCTCCCGCCGTCCAGGAAGCCGTCGGTTCGGTCCTCACCAATAAATACGCCGAGGGCTATCCCGGAAAGCGCTACTACGGCGGCTGCGAATTCGTCGACATCGCCGAGAACCTCGCCCGCGACCGCGCCAAGGAGCTCTTCGGCTCCGACCACGCCAACGTCCAGCCCCACTCCGGCAGCCAGGCCAACATGGGCGTCTATTTCGCCGCGCTCAAGCCCGGCGACACGATCCTCGGCATGGACCTGGCCCACGGCGGCCACCTCACCCACGGCGCCCCCGTCTCCTTCTCCGGCAAGATGTACAACGTGGTCCGCTACGGCGTGAACCGCGAGACCGAGAAGATCGACTACGACGAGGTCGCCCGGATCGCCCGCGAGGCCAAGCCGAAGATGATCGTCGCCGGCGCCTCCGCCTACGCCCGCGTCCTCGACTTCGAGCGCTTCCGCGCCATCGCGGACGAGGTCGGCGCCTACCTCCTCGTCGACATGGCCCACATCGCGGGCCTCGTCGCCGCCGGCCTCCACCCGAGCCCCATCAAGCTCGCCGACTTCACGACGACGACGACCCACAAGACCCTCCGCGGCCCCCGCGGCGGCATGATCCTCGTCGGCCGCGACAGGGACAACGACCAGGGCATCATGGCGCCCAAGGGCGACAAGCCCAAGCTCTGGTCCGAGGTCGTGGACGGGACCATCTTCCCCGGCATCCAGGGCGGTCCGCTCTGCCATGTCGTCGCCGGCAAGGCCGTCGCCTTCCGCGAGGCCCTCACGCCCGAGTACAAGACCTACATGAAGCGCGTCGTCGAGAACGCCGCCGCCATGGCCAAGCACCTGTCGGCCGGCGGCGCCCGCATCGTCTCCGGCGGCACGGACAACCACCTCATGCTCGTCGACCTTTCGCCCCTCGGCATCACGGGCAAGGAGGCGGAGAAGTGGCTCGACGAGGCCAACATCACCGTCAACAAGAACGGCATTCCCTTCGACACGAAGAGCCCCTTCGTCACGTCGGGCATCCGCGTCGGCACCCCCGCGGTCACCACCCGCGGCATGGGCGTCAAGGAGATGGAGGAAATCGCCGGGTACATCATGGAGGTCCTCAAGTCGAAGGGCGACGAGAAGATCGCCTCCCTCGTCGGCGAAAAGGTCCGCAAGCTCACCGCGCGCTTCCCCCTTCCCTGAGATCCGGAGCTCCCGGAGCTTCGCCCGGGGGGGCTCGCGGGACTTTCGGGTCCCGGCGCCGCCTCCGCGAGGCCTCCGGCGGCCGCTTTCGTCCCGGAACGGGGACGAAAGCGGTCGGGAAGCCCTCATGCGGCCTATAGCCGGGGGGGCTTTCCTCCGATAGTCTAGCATAGGCTCGCGTTGACACCCCGCGGAGCCCTACTTATACTTAAGCCCGAAGTCGGCCCCGCGAGGTACGGTCAGGAAACAGGATGGAAAGCCCACTCCAGCTCTCGTTCGTCAACTTCAAGAAAGACTCGTACATCATCGTCGAGGGTAAGCAGAACGCTGACCGCTTCTTCATCGTACGATCGGGAAAGGTGCGCGTCTTCAAGGAAGTCGAAGTCGTCGAGGAAGAGGGCGGAAACATCCTCAATCCCGGCGACTTCTTCGGCGTCGTCTCGACGATGTCCAACCATTCCCACATCGAGACCGCCCAGGCGGTCACCGATTGCACGCTCATTTCCGTCCACCGCGACCAATACGGCCTCCTCATCGAGAAAAACGCGCCGGTCGCCATGAAGATCATCATGGCCTTTTCCAAGCGCATGCGCTATCTCGACGAGGCCCTGACCCGGCTCACCCTCAAGAACACCGCGGAGGCCGATCCCTCCCACCTTTTCCGGGTCGCCGAGTACTACGCCCGCCAAAGCCTCTACAACCAGGCCTACTACGCCTACTACCAGTACCTCAAATTCTGCCCGAACGGCCAGCACGTCGACGTGGCCCGCGAGCGCGCCAACAAGATCAAGGCCTACGCCAAGGCCGTCTATCTCGACGGCTCCACCGAGGAATTCAACCGCTTCTACCCGAAGGACACGATGGTCTTCTCCGAGGGCATGCCCGGCTCGGAGCTCTACATCATCCAGAAGGGCTCGGTGAAGATCACGAAGATTGTCGACAACAACGAGGTGCTCCTGGCCGTCCTCAAGCCGGGCGACATCTTCGGCGAGATGGCCATCCTGGAGAACAAGCCCCGCGTCGCCAGCGCCGTCGCCTTCGAGGACGCCTACCTCCTCGCGGTCAACAAGGCCAACTTCGAGCGCATGGTCCAGACCCAGCCCCAGATCGTGACCCGGCTCACGACCCTCCTGTCCGACCGCCTCTGGTTCATCTACAAGCAGCTCGCGAACACCCTGATCTCCGATCCCCTCGGCCGCATGTACGACGCCCTCCTCATGCAGCTCGAGAAGAACCGCATCCCCCTCAAGGCGGGCGCCTCCTATCCCTTCGATTTCGGCCCCAAGGAGCTCGTCGGCATGGTCGGCCTCCCCCAGGGGGAGGGCAACCTCGTCGTGCGCAAGCTTCTTGAAAACAACAAATTCCGCCTCGTCGAGAACAAGTTCACCGTCCTTGACGTCACCGAGATCGAAAAGCAGACCGAGTACTACCGCAAGATGCAGAAGATCGAGCGGGCGCGCAAAGAGGGCGCCTCGGCCGCGCGTTGAACCCTTCCCCTTCCTCCAACGACGGCCTCCCTCCCGATTCCGGGGACGCGGTTCGCCTCCGGGCGCTCGCCGCGGCCTTGGCGTCCGCGGGGCTTTCCTCCTGGGGCTTCGTCTCGGGACGGCGGCTCCGGGAGGCCTGCGCCGGCCTGCCCGCGGCGACCCGCGTGAAGTTCGGCGCCGACGAAGCCCGCGGCGCGGTGGCCGCCTCCCTCATCTACGGCGAAGGTCCGGCGGAGCCGCCCGCTTGGGCCGCCGCCTTTGACGGCCCCTCCTTGGCCCTGGCCCGTTTCGCCCGCGCCGATTGGTACGGCGAACTCGCTGCCCGCCTTCGCGGTGCCGCCCGGGCGGCGCGGGCCGCCATCGGGGAGGCCGGCCTCGAGCCGGGCCCCGCGCGCGCCTGGCGCTACCTGGCCAACTCCGGTTTGCCCGAAAAACCCCTCGCCCTCGCGGCCGGCCTCGGCAGCCTCGGGCGGAACGGCCTTGTCCTCCTCGGGGTTGGCGGCCCCCCTTCGGCGCGCCGCGGCCCGTCGGCCGACAGCCCTCCCTTGGGTCCCGGCGCCGTCCTCGGCCTCCTCCTTCTTCCTTTCGATCCCGTCGGCCCGCGCGGCGCCGAGGAATCGCCGCCCCCGGAGGACCTCGCGCCCGGGGGACGCTGCGGCAGCTGTCGCGCTTGCGTGGACGCCTGCCCGACGGCCGCCATCGGGCCGGACGGCGCCTTCCGGAGGGAAGCCTGCCTGCAGCATTGGACCGCCCGCGGCGGCGAGCTCCCGGCGGCCCTCCTCCCCGTCTGGGGAAACCGCCTCTATGGTTGCGATGCCTGCCTCGAGGCCTGCCCCCGATTCCGCCCCGACGGCGGCGCCCGGACCGGGCGCGGTCTCCTCGGCCCATGCCTCCCCGCCGGCCTCTTCCTCGAGCTCGCCGACGACGAAATTCGCCACAAGCTTCGAGGCAGCGCCCTCGGACTCGGTTGGATGAGCCTCGAGGGCTTCCGCCGGAGCGCGCGCCTGGCCCGCGCCCGCGGCGGGGCCGGCCGCGGCGATAAAGAGGGGCAAGTTCCCCCCAGGATTTGACGCGCCTCGCGCAAAGTCCTACACTATTCCTAGGAGGAGCCGCAGATGGAAGTCTCGAACGCCAACCAGTATCTTACCTTTACGCTCGACAATGAGCAGTATGCCATCGGCGTCGCCAAGGTCCGCGAGGTCCTCGAGCACACGAAAATCACCAAACTCCCCCGCACCGCCGAATTCATGAAGGGAATCATCAATCTCCGCGGCGCGGGAGTTCCGGTCATCGACCTTCGCCTGAAATTCGGTCTTCCCGAGACCCCGATCACCAAGGACACGAGCATCATCGTCATGGAGGTCGAGAGCCAGGAGGGAACCGTCGTCGTCGGCGCCCTGGCCGACGCCGTACACGAGGTCGTGGAGATCGACGAAAAAGCCGTCGAGCCCGCTCCGCGCTTCGGCACCAGGCTCGCCGCCGAGTTCATCCGCGGCGTGGGGAAGAAGGACGAGCTCTTCATCATCATCCTCGACATCGACCGCATCTTCAACGCCGAAGACATTTCCGCCCTCGCCGCCACGCGCGAGGCGGAGGTCGCGGAGGCCAAGGCTTAAGACAATCCACCCAGCGCGGGTGCCATGCCGCGGCTTTTAAGCCCCCGGGATTACTCCTCGATCCCGGGGGTTTGTCATAATCCCGCCGGTATCGGGCTTTCCCCGCCCCCAATCGACGCCGATAGTGAAGATACAGGCAGGTGTCGATGCGATCGCTTCTGAAGACAGCCATATTCCGGCGACTTTTCTTGTCCTTTGCCGCCCTGAGCCTCCTTTCCCTCGGCGGCTTTGGCTTCGGCGTCCTCTCCAAGACGAAATCGGCCATCGAGACCCGCCAATTCGAGGTGTCGAGGATCTACAGCCACGAGATAGCCGACCACCTCCGCTCCTGGATCGACGAGCGTCGTCTCGACGTGCGGGTGCTTTCCGAGGCGATCGGGCCCGGCGCGGCCTCGCGCGACGAGCTGTCCCGCCGGCTCCAGGCCTTTTTGGCGGTCAGCGGGGACTTCGTGGACGCCTTCTTCGTCGGCGAGGACGGCTATATCCTGGCCTCCAAGATCGTCGGCTCCGCCAAGCGCACCTATCTCGGCGACCGGGACTATGTGCGCGCCGCGCTTCGGGGCGAATCCTTCACCAGCGCCTACTTCCTTGGCCGGAACAGGGCCACCCCCATCTTCGCGATCGCCGGCCCGGCCAAGGGCACGCTCGGCGGGAATGGGGCGGCCGCGGGTATTTTCAGCCTGGCCAGGATCGTGAAGATCGTCGACGAGAACAGCCTCGACAAGATCGGGCGGGTCTTTCTTGTCGACGCCGAGGGGCGGCTGGTTTCCAACCCTTCCTTCATCGAAAGCTTCGCCAAGGGGGAAGGCGGCGATGCCTTCCGCCTCGAGACGGTCGCCGCCAAGGAACTCCGGAGCGGCAGGTCCGGCTCAGCGCGCTATCTGGACGCCGAGGGCCGGGAGGTCTTCGGCTCCTATGAGTGGATTCCGGATATCGGCCTCGGCCTCGTCGTGGAGTTGTCCGCCGCCACGGCGCTGCGGCCGGTCACCGATCTGGTGGCCTTTGGCCTGACGCTCATCGTGGTGATCTTCCTCGTTCTCCTGTTCTTCGCCTACGGCCTCGCCGCGCGCTTCCTCGCGCCCATCGCCGCCCTGGTCGAAGCGACCGGCAAACTCGAAAGCGGGGCCTTCGTCGGCCCCATACTCCTCAAGACCGGCACGGAACTCGACCAACTTGTCGAATTCTTCAACCGGATGGCGATGTCCGTCTGCCGCCGCGAGCAAAGCCTGCGCGAGGACGCGGCGCGCGACAGCCTGACCGGCCTCTACAACCACGCGCGGCTGGTCGAGTACCTGGAGCTCGAGCTTCGCCGAAAACGCCGCGTCGGGGATTCCATCGCCTTCGTGATGATCGACATCGACCATTTCAAGGAAGTGAACGACCGATACGGGCATCCCTCGGGCGACGAGGTGCTCGTGGCCCTCTCCCGCATCCTCGAATCCAAGGCCCGGTCGGGCGACCTGGTCGGGCGTTACGGCGGGGAGGAGTTCGGCGTGATCCTGGAAGGAGCCTCCCCGGCGATAGCGGCCGCCTTCTGCGAACGCATCCGCGTCCTTGTCGAGTCGCGGTGTTTCGAGACGGCCGGCGGCGTCGTGAACATGACGGTCAGTCTGGGATGGTCCTGCGCGGAGGACGACAAACCCGCTTCCGAGCTCATCGCGGAGGCCGACAAGGCCCTCTACGAGGCGAAACGAAGCGGCCGCAATCGGGTGTGCGGCTATTCCCGCGCGGCGGCCCGGCCCGGCGCGCCCGGGCCGGAGCCCGCGCCGCCGGCCGGAACGGCGAAGGACGGCGAAGCCTAGGCTCCTCCCCTCCGGCTTTCTTTTCTATTGTCGGGCGTTCTGCTAGAATGGCTCCGTGATCGACCTACAGCCCCTCGTCAACAAGACGGTGCCCTTCAAGTTCAAGGGAGCCGAACTCCGGCTCGACCTTTCGCACGCCCTTTTTTCCTCCTTCGACGTCGACGTCGGCACGAGGCTCCTCCTCAAGGCCGTCGGCCGCGACGAGGTCCTCGCGGGCGCGCGCCGCATCCTCGACGCCGGGACGGGGGTCGGCGTCATCGCCCTGGCGATGGCCAAGGCCTTCCCCGAGGCCGAGGTCACGGCGACCGACCGCGATCTCCTGGCCTGCGCCTTCGCGGAGCGCAACCGCTCGCGCAACAAGGCGCCCAACCTCCTTTCCCGCCCGGGCCTGCTCGGGCTGGACCCGGTCGCCGTCCCCGCCCTTTCCGGCCTCCCGGCTGTCTCGGGCGGCCCTGCTGTCTCGGGCGCCCCGGCACTCCCCGCCGGGGCGGAGGGCCGCTACGACTTCATCCTCTCGAACATTCCGGCCAAGGCCGGCGCACCGGTCATCGAAGCCTTTTTCCGGGACGCCGTCCGCCGCCTCCTGCCCGGGGGGCGGATCGGCGTCGTCATCGTAAAGCCCCTCGTCGAAGCCTGCCTGGCTTGGATGGAGGCCGCTGGGCTCGAGATCGTGAATACCGAACGCGGCTCTGGTCACATGGCCTGGGTCGTGGCTCCGCGCGCGGAGGCCGCCGCCCCTTCCGTCCCGTCCGCCGCCGAGCCGGGCGCCGGGACGGGCGCCAAGCCGGGCGCCGGGCCGGGCGCCGCGGCGGCTCCCGCCGGCCCCCTGGCCCTGGCGGGCCAGGATCTCGGGGTCTATGTCCGGCGCCGCGGCCGCTTCAAGTGCGGCGAGGCCTCCTACGAGGCCAACGGCTACTGGGGCCTGCCCGACTTCGACACGGTGGGCTTCGCGCCCCGCGTCGCCGCCGACCTTGCCGAGCGCGTGCTGGCCGGCAGCCTTGTCCGCGACGCCCTTGTCGTCAATCCCGGCCTCGGGCATTTCCCCCTCTGGCTCGCCAAGCGGGCCGCGCCGGAACGGCTCTGCGCCGCCTCCCGCGACCTCCTGCAGCTGGCGGGCACGGGCGCCAACCTGGCCGCGCTCTCCGGCAGGAAGCCCACCTATCGCGCCCTCGACGCCCTTCGCCTCGACGAGGAGGCCCCGGCCTCCTTCGACCTGATCGCCGAATTCCTCGACGCGGTGCCGGAATACGATTGGATCGGGCCGATCTGGGAGCGGGCCCTGCTGCTCCTCAAGACCGGCGCGACCTTCATCCTCGTCGGCACGCCGACGGAGCTCCAGCGGGCGGAAAAACGCCGTCCCGCCGGGTTGCGTCTCCTCGGGGAAAAGCGCCGGAAGGGCTTCGCCGCCGCCGCCTGGCGCCGGGAGTAGCCCGTTTCGCCCATCGCCCGGGGGCGGCGCGGGTCCGCTGCTCCCGGCGAGACGGCGCGATGCGCGGCCCCCGCCGCCGGAAGGCGCATAATGCGGAAGCCGCGATGCCGCCCATCGCGGTGGCCGGCTTTCCTTCCGGCGCGTGCCCGGCTCCCCGGCGCCGCTCCCCGGCCCCGGCTCCGGGCCCCCGGAAAATCCCCGGCCGCCCCTTTCCCGCGCCTTTCCGCGAAAATTCGCTTCCGGCATTTGCATTACGATTTGTCACCCAGTAAAATGAAAGCATGACCAAGGCAGAGACGAGCATTCTTGATTCCAAGGATCCCGCGGCGTACATCGAATCTTCGCTCAAGTCCCGTTTGAGCCCGGCCGCCAAGGCGCGCCTCGCTCGGCTCTGGATGGAGAAAACGGGTTATACGAAAGAAGATATCCTGCGGGCTCGCAACCGCCATCCGTACTGGCGGAAAAAGAAGATGGAGGGCTCCGTCGACCGCACGCGGCGCCGCCTCGCCGCGCACGACTACTCGAGCGGATCCGAGCTCGAGTGGACCAGGGAGCGGGTTGAGGAGTTCCTCTCCATGAACGGCAAGGACCGCGAGGGCCGCTACGAGATGAAGGACTGGCAGCTCGCCGAGCATTTCGGCTCGAGCATCCCCTCCATCCAGTACATGCGCCGCAAGTGCCGGAAGGTCGAGACCCTTCTCGGCACCCGCGCCCCCCGAGGCAAGGTCCTGGATTACCTCATGCGCGCCGAGTCCGTGCTGAAACGCGGCTCGGGGGCGGTCGAGGCCCTGGCCGAGGCCGAGCGCGAACGCGCCAAGGCCGAGGCGCGGGAGGCCAAGCCCAAGGCGGCCAAGAAGCCCGCCAAGGCGGCGCCAAAGGCGGCGCCCAAGGCCAAGACCGCGAAGGTTCCCGCCAAGGCGGCGCCCAAGAAGGCGGCTCCTGCCAAGGCGGTCAAGCCCGCGGCCAAAAAGGCCGCTCCCGCCAAGAAGCCCGCTCCTCCCAAAAAGGCCGCGGCCAAGAAAAAGTAGTCGGGCCGCGTCCGGTTTCGCGCGCTCCAGGGGGCTGTCCGCAAGGGCAGCCCTTTTTGTTCGGCTCCTTCAGCCTTGGCCGACAGGACCGTCGCCAAAGGGCCGGGCGCGGGCCAGGACCTCGCGGAGCACGGCGTGGTCGGCCTCGAGGAGGCCGGGATCCCGCTCGACGAGGGCAAAGGCGTCGGCCCGGGCCTTTTCAAGGACGGCCTGGTCGCGGATCGGATCGGCTATCATGAGGCGCAGGGCGCCCGATTGGGTCGTGCCGGCGAGCTCGCCCGGGCCGCGGATCCGCAGGTCTTCCTCGGCCAGGGCAAAGCCGTCCTGGGTTCCGAGCATCGCCTTGAGCCGGGCCTTGGCGTCCTCGGTGAGGCCGTCGGAATAGACGAGGAAGCAATAGGACTGGGCCTCGCCGCGGCCGACGCGCCCGCGCAGCTGGTGGAGGGCGGCCAGGCCGAAGCGCTCGGCGTGCTCCACGACCATGGCGGCCGCGTTCGGCACGTCCACGCCGACCTCGACGACGCTCGTCGCGACGAGGATCCTGAGCTCGCCGCGGACGAAGGCGGCCATCGTCGCGCGCTTCTCCTCGTCCTTGAGGCGGGAGTGGACGAGGCCGGCCGGATAGTCCGGGTAGACCTCGGCCTTGAGGCGTTCGAACATCGCCTCGGCGTTCTTGAGCTCGAGGCGCTCGGACTCGCCGATGAGGGGATAGACGAAATAGGCCTGCCGCCCCTCCGCGAGGACGCGGCGGACGAAGTCGTAGACTTTGCCGTCGTTGCCCGCCTTGGCGAGGTGGGTGACGATGGGCTTCCGGCCCGGGGGCATCGTCTTGATGGTGGAGAGGGCGAGGTCGCCGTAGACGGTGAGGGCCAGGGTCCGCGGGATGGGCGTGGCCGTCATCATGAGGAGGTCGGGCAGGGGACCCTTGCGGCCCAGGGCCAGGCGCTGGAGGACGCCGAAGCGGTGCTGCTCGTCCACGACGGCCAGGCGGAGGTCGCGATAGGCGACCTCGTCCGAGAAGAGGGCGTGGGTGCCGAGGACGAGGTCCACCTCGCCCTTCTTGAGCGCGGCGAGGAGGGGCGGGCGGGCCGCGTCGTCCACGTTGCCCGAGAGGAAGGCGAGCCGGACGCCGAGGGGCTCGAGGAGGCGCGCCGCCGTCTCCGCGTGCTGCCGCGCCAGGAGCTCGGTGGGGGCCATCACCGCCGCCTGGCCGCCGGACTCGATGGCGTCCAGGCAGGCGAGGAGGGCGACGAGGGTCTTGCCGGAGCCGACGTCGCCCTGGAGGAGGCGGGCCATCGGGTAGGGGCCGGCCATGTCGGCGGCGATCTCCCCGGAGGAACGGGCCTGGTCGGGCGTGAGGGCGAAGGGCAGGCGCTCGAGCAGCCGCGCCTTGAGGCGGCC
>DAINBW010000016.1:0-13662 GCA_036732745.1 Spirochaetales bacterium
GGCCGATCCGGAGCGCCCGGAGCGCGCGCGCCGTGGGGATCCCGTCCGCGCCGTAGCCCTTCTTCCGGTAATAGGCCTTCACGAGCGGCTCGATGGGGACGACGCTCTTCACCGGGTGTTTCGTCGCAGCCTCGGTCAGGAAGCGGGCGGGCAGGGTGTCGTCCGCCGCCGTCACGCCCATGAGGCAGTTCATCCGCCGCTCGAGCACGTGGGCGCGCCTTCCCGCGAGGCGGAATCCCCGGGGCGTTATGCGGCGCCCGGTGATGGCCGCGACGAGTCCGGAGAGGCAGCTCCAGTCGAGCACCGCCTGCGCGACGCCGGGCGTCAGGGTCATCGCCAGCTTGAGGAGGGGCTTCGGCGTGTACTTGGCGATCGGCGGCTCGAGGAGGTAGCCGAAGGCCGAGAACTGGCAGGTCTGGGTCGAGTTGACCGCCGTGAAGAAATCCTCGAAGAAGTCGACCCAGCTCGCCTTGGAGAGGCGGGAATACTGGGGGATGAAGCCGAAGAGCGCCTCGAGCGCGATGGGGTAGGCGTTGAGGTGGCAGCCGCCGCGGTTCGCCACCGCGTAGTTGAGGCCCTGTCCCCAGCCGGCCCGCGGGTCGTAGGCGGCCATCTCCATGCCCTTGACCTGGGCGGCGAACTCGAGGCCGCCGTAGCGCCGCGCGAGGGCGCGCGACCCGAGCGCGAGTTCCGCCCCCTCGCCGCGGCGGTGCGCGATGTCGTCGAGCGTCGCCGCGATGTTGTCCACGCGGCCGAAGGAGAGCGCGCTCGGGCGCAGGCCCTTTTCCGCGGCCTCCATCGCCCAGCTCACCGTCGCGCCGCAGGAGATCGTGTCGATGCCGAGTTCGCCCATCCTGTCGTTCCATTCGCCGACGATGTCGGGATCGAAGTTCATGATGTTGCCGCCCCAGAGCCCGATGGTTTCGTACTCGGGAATGTGGCGCTTCTTCCCGTCGGGATAGACGCCCTTGTGCCCGCAGAGGATCGCGCAGGGAGCGCAGGCCGAATGTTCGGTCGCATAACGCTCGGCCATCGCCTCGCCGGACAGGGCCCGGCAGCGCTCGTCGGTGCGGTCGCGGAAGTTGCGCACCGGCGCGAAACCCTTGTCGACGCCGGGGTTGACGCCGTAGTTCGTGCCGTAGGCGCGGTAGCTCAGGACGAAGGAGTTGCGGCCGATGTGCCTGCGCGCCTTGGCGTTGAGTCGCTCGTGGCGCTCGGGGTCGGCGGGCTTGATCTCGAAGGCTCGGCCCGTCGCGACGATCGCCTTGAGCCTCTTGGCGCCCATGACCGCGCCCATGCCTCCCCGGCCGAGATAGCGGTTGCCCGAGCGGATGACCGCGTAGGCCACCTCGTTCTCGCCCGCCGGTCCGATGACCAGGGCGCCCTGCCGGGGGTTGTCGACGAGCTTGTCCTGCGACGGCCCCGTATCGAGGCCCCAGAGGGCGGAAGCGTCCTCGAAGGTGACGCCGTTCTCGTCGATGCGGAGGGTCGTCGGCGCGGGCGAGGCGCCGGAGACGAGGAGTCCGTCCCAGCCGGCGGTCTTGAGGGCCATGCCGAAGGGGCCGCCGCAGGAGGAGGAGACCATGATGCCCGTGAGGGGCGACTTGGTGACGCCGGCGAAGCGGGCCGAGCAGGGAGAACCCGTGCCGATGAAGGTGCCCATCATGAAGGCGAGGATGTTGTCGGGCCCGAGCGGGTCGACCGCGGCGAGGGCGGAGCCGTCGGCGCCGCCGAGCCTGTCGTAGAAGAGCTTGAGGCCGAGGCCCTTGCCCCCGAGGTAGTCGTCGAGGTCCTCGAGGCGCGGGGAGAACACGCTGTAGGAGCGGGTCGAGAGATCGACGTCCAGGTAGCGCCTCGACTCGCCGATTATGGTTTTCATTTCGCCTCCCCGTGGTTCGCCGCCGGGGCGGCGATGACGACGCAGCCCGCCGGACAGTAGAAGGCGCAGTAGCCGCAGGATACGCACTTCTCGGGCGCCGACAGGGCGGGATAGGCCTCGAGCCCTCCCGGCTTGCCCTTGCCCATGGTCAGGCAGGAGACGGGGCATTTTTCCGCGCAGCCGGCGCAGGAAATGCAGCGAGAAAGGTCGAAGACCGGTTTTTTCCACAGGCTTCGAGGCATGAGCTTGGCGACTCCGGCTCCCTTGTCGTCGCGCACCGCCGTTTTCGGGCAGACGCGGCCGCAGGCGCCGCACTCGATGCAGCGCGCGGGATTGATCGTATGGAGGGAATTGCGTTCGCCGGCGATCGCGGAGACCGGACAGACCCGCGTGCAGGCGGTACAGCCGATGCAGGCGTCCATGATGGAGTAGGCCAAGGCGGCCTCCCGTAGTGAGGTATCAGTCGGTCGAACGACCGACTGGAGGAAAAATACAGCCTTGCGCCGCCGGCGTCAAGCCGCAATCGACCAAAGACGCGAACGGGGTCGATTGCCGCCGACCCCGTCCGATCCTCGTGGCCTTTGCCCCCTTCTAGTCCCAGTCGAGAAGGCGGCGCTCACCCTTGAGCTCGCGGTACTGCTTGGCGTCCATGGTCGTTTCGAGCGTGCCCTTGTAGCGACCCTCGGCGTCGTAGAGGGCCTTGTACTCTATGACGATGAAGCGGCCGCCCATCTCGAGCCAGAACCGGGCACTGTCCCTTTCCTTGCGCTTGAAAGACTCGAGAATGCGTTCCACGGTTGCGACGCTTTTTTGCGGATGGCAATTTTGCACCGCCCGCCCGATGACCGCCGGGCTTCGGGGGAAGATCCGCTCGGGGACGTCGGAGTAGTACCGTACCCGGTCTTCCTCATCGACGATGCTGAAGTCGAGGGGCAGGGCCCGGAGGGCCAGGTCCAGGAGCTCGGGGGACAGTGCTCCGGTGTTGAGTTCGACTTCCGCGGCGCGGGAGGGGGGGCTCACGGCCGAGGGGCCCCCTTCGGGGACAGTGCTCGAAGTTGGCGATTCGGTTCCGTCTGGGCTTCCTTCGGGCTTTCCCCCGGGGACAGTGCTCGCCGGCTGGCCGTTGAGAGAAGCCCGCTCCCGGAGCCGCGCCAGGACCACGTCGGCGTCGTAGGCCGCGCCGGGGACGATCCACGCGAAGCCGATGGCCGCCTCGCCTTTCCTGATTTCGGCCCAGTCCCGCTCGGACAGCCGCTTCAGGGCGTTCGGGTAGAGAATCCGCTCCTCCATGAAGATCATCCGCCGCGCCGCCGCGGCGAATTTGCGGGCTTCGGCGAAAAAGCGCCTCGCGCCCGAGCGGCCGGCGGCTTCGCGATAGGCCTTGTCGCAGGCGGCAAGTTGGGCCCGGAGTTCGTCGTGCTTGCCCCACATGACCTTGGACGGACCGGTGAAACCCTGCCGCTCCAGGTAGGGAAACAGCTGGTTTTCCTTCCGCGCGTAGTGGATGGTGACGCCGTGCAGCTCTTCGAGCACTGTCCCCGCCATGGCCGAAGTTCTCGCGCCAAGGAGCCATCCAAGACCGGCCTTCAGGAGCCGCCGCAGGAGGCGTTCCAGCTCCCGGTTTTCCGCCATGAAGCTGTGGACGGGATGTCCGGGCATCTTGGCAGGCTTTTCGCCCTTTTCGAGTGAGGTTTCAAACACCGCGACGTGGACTTCGCATAGGCGCTGGATTTCTTCCACGGGGAAACCCTCGTCGACGAGCGACTGTTCCATCGCGGCTATTTCCGGTGCCGAGACACCCTTGATCAGGTGCGCGAAATCCCGCTTGACCTCGGCCGCCGTCGCCCCGGCATGTAGCCGCTTGATTATCGCCTTGAGTTTCGCCTGCTTTTCCAGGTCGGTCGTTAGCACTTCACTCATTCGTTCCTCCAGGGAGGAGCTGACGTTCGGCTTTGCCGTCCCTCGCCCTCGCTTTTCCTAGGTTTAGTATCGCGCAATTTGGCGGTGGATGACGGTAACATGTGTTACGGCCAGCCAAGTATCTCGTATGGCCGCGGGAAGCAGAACGCGGGGGTGGAGGGGCCAGGGGATTGGTTGGCGTGCGGTCCGGCGAAGGGTGGGGCCGAAGAAGGCAAAAGGGACTTGCATAAACATATACAAAACACTATATAAGAAAAATGAAAACTAGGACTAAACACTTGGCGACAAATATCGCCGCCGTGGGCTTCGTGGCGACGATCTCGATCGGCGGCTATTTTTCCCGGGAACTGGGGCTTGCCCTGGCCGGCCTCATGGCCGCGGCGTTGGGCCTGACGCTGTTCGGGGCCAAATCGCGCATTTTTTGTTCCCGGCTCTGTCCCCGCGGGAAGGCGCTCGGCTTTGCCCTCAAGCCCCTTTCCCGCGGTCGCCCCCTGCCCCAGCGTCTTCGATCGCCGCGCCTCAGGCGGGGCATCTGCGGCCTGATGCTGTTCTGCGTGGCCGGAAACCTCGTCCGCGGGCCCCTGTCCGCCACGACAGCGGGAAACGTTTTCTGGCTGCTGTGCCTGGTTTCGCTGGGCGCCGGAATCCTGCTTGGCATTCTCTACAAGCCCCGCGCCTGGTGCGCCCTCTGTCCCCTTGGGACCCTCCAGGACACGGTCCGCGAGGTCCGGTCTTCCGGCGACGGCAACGGCAACGGCCGGCGCGATGGCGCCGGTTGAAGGAAGGCGGGAAGGTCGGGGAGTGACGGGCTAGAAGGTGAAGCGCATGCCGTCGGCGACGATCATGTCGCGGAAGGCGATGAAGTCGCGGGGGAGGAGGGGCTTGGCGATGAGGTAGCCCTGGAAACCGCGGCAGCCCATGTCCCAGAGCAGCTCCAAGGCCTCGGGTTTTTCGACGCCCTCCGAGACGAGGGAGAGGCCGAGGCCCTTGGCGATGGCGACGAGGGAGCGGACGATGATGCGATCCTGGCGGTTTCCGGCCAGGTTTTCGACGAAGAGCCGGTCGATCTTGATTTCATCGAGCGGGAAGCGATGCAGGTGGGACAGCGAGGAGTAGCCGGTGCCGAAGTCGTCGACGGAGATGCGGACGCCGAGGGAGGCGAAGCGCTCGAGGGTCTCCGCCGTGGAGCCGGCGTCCTCGAAGAGGGCGGTTTCGGTGAGTTCCACGGTGAGAAGTTCGGGCGAGGCGCCGGTATAGGCGAGGACGGCGGCGAGTGTCTCGGCGGCGTCTTCGCTGTGGAACTGCCGCGCGGAAAGGTTCACGGAGAGGGCGATGTCCCCGCGGCCGCTCTTGCCCCAGGCCGCGAGGCGCCGCGCGCACTGGTAGAGGAGCCATTTGCCGAGGGGCAGGATGAGGCCGGTCTCTTCCGCGAGGGGGACGAAGGTCGAGGGGAGGAGGACGCCCTTTTCGGGGTGCCGCCAGCGGATCAGGGCTTCCGCCTCGACGCGGTCGATGACGAGGGTGCGGCCTTCGAGGGCGCGCGCGAAGAGCTTGGGCTGGAAGCAGAGGAAGAACTGCTCGCCGATGCGGTCGAGGGCGGTGGCCTCGATCGCCTTGATGATCGAGTTCTGCAGCTCGACCTTGGCGACCGCCCGCTCCAGGAGTGGCGGCCGGAACAGCATGAAGGCCTTTCGGCCCTCGGCGGAGGCGCCGACCGCGATGTCGGCGTGGTGCATGAGGACCGAGCGCTCCTCGCCGTGTTCGGGCCAATAGGCCGCGCCGGTGTAGGCGCCGACCGCGACGTTGAAACCGGAGAAAATGTGGGGCTCGGCGAGGCGGGGCAGGAGGCGGTGGAGGAAATCGGCCAGGTCCCTGCCCTTGAGGCCGGGCAGGAGGATGACGAACTCGCTTTCCCGCGTGTGGAAAAGCCGGTCCTGGTCGCGCAGGAAGCCCTGGATGCGGCAGCCGGTCTGGTAGAGGATCCATTCGCTGACGCTCGCCTTGAGCGTCTTGCGGACCACGCCGTAGTTTTCGCCCAGTTGCACGATGAGGACGGTGAAGCCGCCGGACTTGCCGGCGTGCGAGGCCTGTTCTATGAAGTCGTCAAGCTCGAGTTCGAGGCGGAAATGGGTCGGCAGGCCCGTCTGGGGCTGGAGGGAGATCTTGCGTTCGAGTTCGGCGACGCGGCGGCCGAGGAGGTCGTTTTCGAGCCTGAGCCGCTCGTTCTCCTCGGCGATGAGCCGCGTATCGGGATGTATCCCTTCGTCCGACCTAGCATCCACGCGCTGTACTCCATAGGGAAATCCGATCTCGCGCCGCCAGAGGGCGCCCTCGTCCGCTCGTATAGTATCGGCAAAACTTACGTGCGTCGACCAAAAAAAGAGCATTCCTGTCAGCCGTAAACATAGCCCAATCCCTTGAAGCCTCCCGGCGCCGGCGCGATACTGAAGTTGAACCGCCCGACCATCCGTGGGCGTTCGCCATTTATAAAGGGGGTGTCATGGTTCCTCGCGATCGAAAACAGAAGGAAGCGCGTTTCGGTCTCCGCGGCGGTCTCGTGTCCTGGGGCTCCCACATTTGTTGCCTCTACGAGAGCGCCGCGCAGCGCGACGAGATCCTGCTCGGGTTTTTCGCCGAGGGCGCCCGCAACGGCGATCTGCTCGCCTACGCGGCCGCCGACGCGACGTGGCGGGACCTGCCCGCGCGCCTCGCGGAAAGCGAGCCGAAACCGGCCCACCTCCTGCGTCGCGATCCGCGCGAGCTCAGTTGCGTCGACGGCAGCCCCCCCGCCTGGATCGCGCCCCGCTCCGAGAAAAGCCTTGTCCAGGGAGAGCTCATCGAGGAAGGCCGCCATGTCCGCTCGGCGGTGGACATGTCCTGGCTGGCGGAGAGCGGCGTGGGCGCCGGCTCCCTCGCCGCCGCCGAAATCGAACTCGATTGCGCCGTCCGCGAGCGGCCCTGGATCGCCCTCTGTTTCTACGACGTCGGCCTGTTCTCGAACTCGAACGTGGTTCTCATCCTGAAAACCCATCCCTTCGTCGTCGGCCGCGGCGGCCTCATGCCGAATTCCTTCTACGAAGGCCTGCTTCAGCTCCATGGGCGCTTCGGCGCGGCCGCGCGGGGCGGCCAGGCTCCCCGGCCGGCTGGCGAAGCCCCCGCCGAAACCTGGAGTTTCGGCGCTTAGCGGCCGTTCGGAAGCGACGCGGCCTCGACTCGCTCCCTCGCCCCTCGCCCCTCGCCCCTCGCCCTTCGCCCCTCGCTCTCGCGCGCCCGGCCCGAGCCCGCCGAAAGCCGGTGGCGCCGGCCGTCGGCTTGCCCTATACTAGGGGCAAGGAGGGCAGTCCCCGCGATGGCTTCTTCATGGATCTACCTGTCGCTGGCCGTGGTTCTCCTCGGGCTGGCGGCCATGGCCGCCGGACTCCCGGTCATCCGCCCGCCGCGCGTCTCGCATGACGAGGAGGATCGCCGCCGCCTCCTGGTCGCCGGCCGCCGGGCCCGCCTCCATTACCTGGCCGTGGCGCTTCCCTTCCTCCTCATCGTCTGCTCCTCCTTCATCCTCATCCTGCGCGGCTTCTCGAGCTCCCGCGACCATCGCGTCGAGGGGCTCGCCCTCGGCTTGGCGCGGAGCCTCGCGGTGGACCTCGCCGAGGCGGGCCACGCGGAGCTCGCCGACGACGCCGGGCCGGACGATCCGCTCCTCAAGCGGCTCGAAGGGCGGCTCGTCGCCTGGCTCTCCCGGAATCCCGCCGTCCTCGCGGCCTACACCATGCGCGAGCGCGCCGACGGGGTCGTCACCTTCATGCTGTCGCCCCCCGTCGACTACGACGGCGACGGGCGCATCGACGAGGAGCGCGAGGCCCGCCTTCCGGCCGGAACGATCTATCCCGATTCGATCGACGAGCTGTACCTCGCCTTCGGCGGCCGCCCCGCCTTCCAGTCGAAGCCGAGCACCGACGCCTGGGGCCGCACCATCAGCGCCTTCGCGCCCATCGCGGGGCCGGACGGCTCGATCGACGCGATAGTCGGTCTCGATTTCAACGCCGAGGACCTCACCTCGGACAGCGCGCCCTTCCAGTTCATCGTCGCGGGGCTCTGTCTCCTCCTCTACGGCGCCCTCGCGGGCCTCCTCGCCGTCCAGGGCAGGTCCAAGATCCTTTCAATGCGCTCCCGCCTGGACCGCGAGCGCATCGCGCGGCTCGCGACGCAGGACCACCTGACCGGCGCCGCCAACCGCTACGCCCTCGAGACGGCTTTCGAGTCCTCCGCCTGCCTCGCGCGGCGCAACGGGCTGCGCATCTCGCTCATCCTCTTCGACGTCGACCGCTTCAAGGCGGTCAACGACTCCTGCGGCCATGCGGCGGGCGACCGCGTCCTGGCCGGCATCGTCGGCATCGCCCGCGACGAGATCCGCGCCAGCGACCTCCTGGCTCGCTGGGGCGGCGACGAATTCGCCGTGCTGTGCCCGGCCACGGGCGTGGACGGCGCCCTCCGCCTGGCCGAACGGCTCCGCGACCGCACCCGCGCGGCCGATTTCGGCCTCGGCGTCACCGTCTCCCTGAGCCTGGGCGTCGCCTGCCTCGAAGGGGACGAGGATCTTGAGGCCCTCATGCGCCGCGCCGACGCCGCCCTCTACCGCGCCAAGACCTCGGGCAGGGACCGGGCTTCCACCTGAGGCTCCCGCTTGACCGAGGCGGACGCGGGGGCGCATGCTTCGCCCATGGAAGCACGCTATCTCCTCTTGGCCGCGCTCGTCATCTTCGACCTCCCGGCCTTCTACCTCCTCCTCCGCCTGCTGTTCCGCGGTCCTCTCGCCGCGGCCGCCGGGAACGACAGCGCCGACGGGAACGACGGCGCCAACGGGGCCGACGAGGCCGACGGGGATGCCGCCGCGTCGGAGGATTCGCCCACGCGGTCCTCCCCCGCGCGGCGCGCGCCGCGGCTTCGCGATCTCCTCGACCCGGCCTTCCTCAAGGACGGCGGCGGCGAGATGAAGATCCTGCTGTTCCTCCTGGCGGCGGCCCTTCTCGTCCTCATCGAATACTTCATCATCCTTGGCGCCTTTCCCGGCATCGCCGGCGCGCGCCTCTAGCGGGGCGGACGAACGACGATGCCGCGGCGCAATTTTCTCCTGGTGCTCTCCTACGACGGCACGGACTTCTCCGGCTGGCAACGCTTGCCCGGCGCGGGACGCAGCGTGCAGGAGGAGGTGGAGGCGGCGCTCGGCCGCCTCTTGGGCGCGCCGATCGAGGTGACGGGCGCGGGCCGCACCGACGCGGGCGTACACGCCGAGGGACAGGCGGCCAGTTTTCACGCCCATACGCCGCTCGGTCCCGAGGAGATCGCCGCCGGCCTCGGCCGGGAGCTGCCCGCGGACGTCCGTTGCCGGTCCTGCCGCGAGGTCGATCCGCGTTTCCACGCCCGCTACCGCGCGAAGGGCAAGCGGTACCGCTACCGGCTCCAGGTCGGTCCCGTCGCCGACGCGGCCGCGCGCCGGACCAGCCTTCGCGTGGAGGGCCGGCTCGACCTCGGACTGATGCGCGAGGCCGCCCGGCTCCTGGCCGGAGAGCGCGATTTCCGCGCCTTCACGAACGCCAAGGGGAAGTCTGACACGCGGCGCCGCCTGGACCGTGTGGAGATCCTCGAGTCGGGCGCCTTCCTCGATCTCGTCTTCGACGGCGAAGGCTTTCTCTATAACCAGGTGCGGCTCATGGCGGCGGCGCTCCTGGCCGTGGGCCAGGGCCGCCTGACCCTGGACCGCCTGGTCGCCGCCCTGGAGCGCGGCGACCGCTCGGCCCTGCCCGGCGCGCTCGGCGCCTTCGGCCTCTCGCTCGTCGAGGTGCGGTACTAAGCCCGCCGCCGGGGCCGGTTCCCGTCGAGTCCGATGCGGGCCGCCAGGCCGAAGCAGGGCGAATCCTCGGGCAGCGTCCTGCAGAGGGGGAGGCTGTGCCTGAAGGGCAGGGAATAATCATGCCCGGCGATGGCCTGCTCGATTGAGCTCCTCGCGAGGGCCGTTTCCCCGAGATAGGCGAAGGCGAGCCCGCGCAGGAAGGGCGCCTCGAAGCGTTCAAAGGCCGCCTGGTCGGCGCGGGCCAGCTGTTCGCGCGCTTCCTCCATCCTGCCGCGCGCCGACAGGGCGCAGCAGAGGAAGATCCGTGGCTCGAAACCGCCGTCCCGCGCCGCCTCCGCGAAGGAATCGGCCGCCTTGTCGGGCCATCCCATGGACAGCTGGCTCCAGCCCCGGGCCATGAAGGCCAACCAGTAATCCGGCTTCCGCTCGACGAGGTCGGCGCAGATCTCGAGGGACTCGCGGTCGTGCCCGAGGTAATGGAAGCGGATCGCCAGCGAAAAGGCGGCCAAGAGGGAGGAGGGAGCCCGTTCATTGGCGGCGGCCGCGACCCGCAGGGCCTCCTCGTCCTCGCCGATCGTCGAGAGGTAGTTCGCGTACCAGAAGGAGGCGTCCGGCGAGCCCGGGTCGAGCTCCCTCGATACCTTGAAAAGCCCTTCCGCCCGTTCCCATTCCCAACTCGTCAGGCTCCGCGTGAAGGCCTCGAAGGCCAGGAGATCGGGGTGGCGCGGCGACGCGGCCCTTCCGCGCGCGATGTCGTCGAATATGGCCGGGAAGACCGCCGAAGGAGCCTGGACGCCGAGGAAAAGCTGGCCGAAACGGCATTTGGCGACGCCGAGCCAGGCCTCGGGATTGTTCGGGTCCTCCTCGATGGCCCGGAGGAAGTGCTCCCGGGCCGCCTGGAACCCTGCCCTCGTGCAGGTGGTGTCGATGAGCCAGTTTCCGATCTCCACGTCGCGGCGGGATTTCTTGCCGGCGGCTCCCGGGGAAGGTTCCGCCCTTCGGCTCGAGCCCGGGGCGTCGCCGCCGTCGTGATCGCCGGGGGGCTCGCGCCGGGGGAGCGGCGGTTTTTCGCCTGAGGAAATGCGAAGCCGCAGCTCGCCCAGGTTCTTGTCCGGGCGCGCGCCGAGTTCCCGGTCGAGGAGCCGGGCGTAGGCCTCGTAGCAGCGGAGCGCCTCCGGCGTGTCGCCCCGGGCCCAGGCAAGCTCCATGAGGAGCCGATGGCCCACGCCGCTCAAGGGAGCCAGTTCGCTCAGGTGGAGGGCCCGTTCTTCGGCCTCGGCGAGGCGGCCGGCTGCCAGGCTTTTTTCGACGAGTCGCGCCAGGACGTCGGCGGCCCGCGTTCGATAGCATTCCGCCTCGAGCAGCTGCCAATCCTCGAAGAGGAGCGCGTCGTCGAGATAGAAGCCTTCGAGGAACTCCCCCCGGTACAGCGCCGCCGATTGGGCGAGCATGCCCTCGTCGTCCGCCTCGAGGCCGTGGCGGGAGAGACTCGCGAAGTCCAAGGCGTCGCAGGATACCTCAAGCTCCCCCGCGAAGCCGATCATCCGTCCCCGGCGTTCGAGCAGGTGGCGGCCGGCGGTTTGGGCGGAATCGGACAGGGCCCGTCGGAGGCTGGCGCGGGCGCGGTCGGGGGGGAATTCCGGCCAGAGGAGGCTGGCGGCCGAAACCGCCGCCAAGTCGCCGCCGCGGCCCGCCAAGTAGTAGAAAAGGGCCTCGGTCTTGCGACGGGAAAAGGGTACGGTCACGCCGCCGAGCGAGATGTCCGGCGGCCCCAGAATCCTGATTTGCAGCTTCACGGAGACCTTCTTACATGCTGAAAGTTTGCCTTGCCTCAAAGTCTATATTCCGGCGAAAAACATGCAAGACCCGCGAGACCTGGGAGGCCGCTTGGGGCCGCCGGGGGCCGCCGGGGGCCGCCGGGGCCGCAGGGCCCGCCAGGCTCGCTGGAGTCACGGGGGGGCTTCGCCGCATCAGCCGGGACGTTTGCGGGACGATCGCGGGACGCCGGGACGCCGCGGTCGGGGCGGATTCGGAACGAAGGCGCGAAAGGGCGCGAGTCGCCCAAAGCACGGTTGCGGGGCGCCGGGCATGGAGGATGGTAGGTGGGCGGCAATGCGCCCAAGGGGGTACCATGAAAAATATCCGTGGATTCGCCGCGATGGCGGCCTTCCTCCTGGCGGGAGCCCTCGCGCTCCCGGCTGTCGAATTCGCCATATCGCCCGACGAGGCCGGGCCCAACGCCGAACTCTTCGTCGTCGAAGATTCGGGCGGCACGGGGCCGGCGGTCGTCTTCGTCGAGGCCGAGGGCGTCGAAGAGACCTGTCTCTGCGGCATCGCGGGCGAAGCTTCGTCCAATTGCCGGAGCATCATGGTCGGCGTTCCGGCCGGCGCGGGCGACGCCGAGGTAGCGGCCTTCCTGATCCGGCTCGTCAACGGCCTGGGGGTCCCGAAGGCGTATTTCGCCGCGCGCGACAACTATGTCGAATCCTGCGCCCGCGCGGCGGCCTCGATGCCGGCGAGCGTCGCGGGATTGCTCGCGATCACCTCGAACGGCGGGACGAACGGCAAGTACGTCGCCATTCCGGCTCATCTCGAGCCGAAGCGGATCGCGCTGCTTGTCGCCGGCTTCGTGGCGGCGCGCGGCGGCGCGGGGGACATCGTCCTCAATGGCCGCATGCGGCGCTCGGGGTGGCAGGGCTGGACGATCGAGTAGGTCCCGGCGGAGTCCGGCCGCCCGCGCGGGGCCGCGCGGGAAGGGCCATGGAGGAGGGGGACGGCATCCCGCGGGGATGCGGTCCCCCTTTTCGCGTCCGCGCGCCGTTTTCGCTTGACCCGCCCGCGCGGCCTCGGCTAGCATGGGGTCATGGCAACGACGATCGGGCGCCTCGCGTCCTCGAACCGGAACAATCGGAATCCCCCCAGCGCGGCGGGACCGGCGTCGCGCGCCTAGAACAAACTGGGAACAATGAGACCGGCCGTTGGGCCGGTCTTTTTTTTGCCCCGCGCGTCGGGGCCGGGAAGGAGGAGTGCTATGTCGCATAACGTGTACGGGCGCTTCGCCGCGGCTCTCCCGCGGCGCGCGGCGCCGTCCGCCGCCCGCGCCCCGGGCTGCGCCTTTCCGGGAAACAACGACAACGACAACCGCGACAATCCCCGCGCCGCATCGCCCTTCCCGGCTCCGCCGAAGGGGCGCCGACCCCGATAGGGGCGATGCGGAAGAGAATCTTGGCGGGCCCGTGAGGCCCGCTTTTTATTTTTTCGCGAGTTTGGACGATCCAAGGAGGACGACATGGCTGATTTGGCGGAACGGAGCATCGGCAGGAGCCTGGCCGAGTACCAGGCCGGGCTCAAGGCGGCGGGACGGAGCTTCTCCGGCGAACTCGCGCGGCGCTACGCCGACCGTTGGACGGGAGCGCCCCTTCGGGCGGCGCTCGGCATCCGGACGACGCTCGTGGCGGCGCTCCACGAGCACCTCGCGGGACAGGGGTTGCTCAACATCGAGCGGGTGTCGCTCTCGCCGATCACCGATCCGCTCGCGCACGACGTCGAGGGGGTGCCGGTGGTCGGCTACAAGGGCGTGCCCTACCGCACGACGCATTCGATGATCTACGCCAAGATGCTCGCCTGCTACAACCCCGGCGTCGAGGGCATCTTCGTCGATTCGCCGAACATCCGCCTCGAGCTGCCGGACGCGGACGGCCGGCAACGGGGCAAGTACCTCGCCGACTTTTCCCAGATGGACGTCGAACTCAGGCGGCGCGGCCGGATCGGCGAGGCGATGTACCGCGGGGAGCCGGAGGCCGTGGCGGCCATCCTGCGGAACGAGCGGGACCGCGCGCTCGATTTCTTCGAGGGCATGATCGTCCACGCGACGACCCGCCTCCTCGAGCGGAACGAGGCCGACCTCGAGTCCCTCGGCGTGCGGCTCGAGGTACCCGCGCGGCCCTTCCCGCGCTTCGCGAAGGACGAGGCCGAGGCGCGGCACGGCGCGGCCGCCCTCGAGCGGGACCTCGGC
>DAINBW010000017.1:0-13527 GCA_036732745.1 Spirochaetales bacterium
GGGTGGCCGCCGAATGCGCGCGCCGCGGCATCCCCTGCGCCGCCGCCAAGAGCACCCACCACCCGGGGAACTTCGAGCCCGAGGGCAAGGACACGGCCCGGTACCGCGCCGCGGGCGCGGCCTCGGTCGCCTTCGTCGGCACCCGCGAGGGCGGCTCGACCGTGCTGTTCAAGCCGACGCCCGCCGCGCCCGACCGCGACTTCCTCGCGGAGCTTTTCCCCGGCTTCCCCCTCGTCCTGGCGGAAGGCCTCGAAGTGGAGGGCGCGCTGCGCCTCCTCGTCACGGGGCCCAGCCTCGCCGAAACGGAACAAAAGCGCCCGCTTTCCTGGGCGGATCTCGTCGTCACCCCCGATCCCGGCCTTGCCGCCCTCGCGACGCGCTCGAACAGGGCCGTCGTCGCGCCGGACGCGGCCGGTATTTTCGTCGATATGCTGGAGGAACTCATGGAACGCGATGTGATCGTCAGCTGCGGGGGCAAGACCGTCCCCCTCAACCCCTTCGTCAAGGACATCGTCGCCAATACGGTGGCCGCCTTGGTCGGAACGCTCAAGAAGACCGATACCGACGAGGAAATCGTCGTCACGATCCGCAAGGCGGGCAAGTAGGCGAAATTCGGCGGGCGAAAGCCCGCCGCCCGTGGCGCGCCCTCTCCCGCGCGCTATAGTTTCAAGACAGAAGCGCTGCGTCTCGACGCGTTTCGGGAGAGTTGCGAATAATGAAAAAGCTTCGCGCCGTCCCCGGCAGGGAACCACAGGTCAGCGACCTTCTCGACCATGCCAAGCCGGCCCGCGTCCTCGCCGAGGTTCGCCGCCTATTCAGGGCCTGGTACCCCGCTTCGAGCTTCCGCCCGGTTGCCAAGGCCTTCGCGCTCACGCGGCGCCTCTACCTCGGCCGCTTCCCGGGCTACGGCCCCTGTCGGGTCGACTACCACGACCTCTACCACACCTTCCAGGTATTTTCCGCCTCGGCCCGCCTCCTCGACGGCCTGCGCCTCTCGGGCAGGAGCCTGCCCGACGGGGCGGCCGCCAACCTCCTTGTCGCGGCCCTCCTCCACGACACGGGCTACATCCAGGACGCGTCCGACCACGAGGGGACCGGCGCCAAATTCACGAAAACCCACGTCGACCGCTCCGCCGTCTTCGTCAGGGAGGAGGCGGAAGCCTTCGGCCTCGCGCCCGAGCGCTCGGCCGCCATCGGACGCATCATCCTCGGCACCGATCTGGCCCGTCCTTGGGCCGGCATCCCCTTCGCCGACCCCGAGGAAGCCTTCGTCGCCTCCGTCCTCGCCGCGGCCGACCTCCTCGGCCAGATGTCGGACCGCGCCTACCTCGAGCGGCTGCTGTTCCTCTACTACGAATTCCGCGAGGCGGGAATCGAGGGCTACGCGACCGCCTTCGACGTCCTCAAGAAAACCGCCGGCTTCTTCACCCTCGTGAAGGCCCGGCTCGACGGCCCCCTGGGCGGCGCCTCCTCCTTCGCGCGGCTCCATTTCGCGAAGCGCTTCGGCCTCGACGCCGACCTCTATCGCCAAGCCATCGACCGGCAGATGGCCTACCTCGAAGGCATCATGGCCGACGACAAGACCAACTTCCGCCGCAAGCTTCACCGCCTTGACCTGGAGGGCATAGAGCGCGAGCGGGCCTGACCCCGGGCCTCGCGCTCCGGGCCTCGCGCTCCGAGCTTCGCGCCCCGCGACCCGAGCCCGGGCGACGGGCCTGTCCTTTTCGCGTTTTTGCTGTATCCTTCGCGGCATGGAACCAGACTCGGGCTTCGACGCCCTCGGCCTCTCCCCCCAACTCCTCGACTCCCTCAAGGCCGCCGGTCTGCGCGAGCCTTTCCCCGTGCAGACGGAGGCGATCCCCCTCGTCCTGGCGCGCCGCGACCTCCTGGCCCGCGCCCCGACGGGTTCCGGCAAGACCATCGCCTTCGGCGCGCCCATCCTGCAAAACCTGCTCGCTTCCTCCCGGCGTCCGTCCGCGGGACCCGGCCGCCCCGGCACCCCGTCCCTCCGCGCCCTCGTCCTCGTGCCGACGCGGGAGCTGGCCGCCCAGGTGGGCGAGGTCACCCTCCGGCTCGCCCGGCGCCTGCCCGTCCGGATCAAGGTCTGCGTCGCCGCCGGCGGCGTCTCCGTCAATCCGCAGATGATGGCCCTTCGCGGCGGCGCGGACTTCCTCGTCGCCACGCCGGGCCGCCTGCTCGACCTCGTCGGCCGCCACGCCGTCTCCCTGGCCTCGCTCGAGGTCCTCGTCCTCGACGAAGCCGACCGCCTCCTCGACCTCGGCTTCCGCGACGAGCTCGACCGTATCCGGGCCCTCCTGCCCGCCACCCGCCAGACCCTCCTCTTCTCCGCCACCTTCGACGCCGACATCGAAACCCTCGCCGCCAAGCTGCTTCGCGCGCCGGTCAGGCTCGAAGCCGGCGCGGCGCCGCCCGAGCCGCGGGGCGCCGCCGCGGCGACACCCGGCCGCGAAGCCTCGGGCGCGACCGACGCCGCGGCCGCGTCGGCCTCGTCAACCGAATCGGCGGAGTCGGACACCGCATCCCTCGAGGAGCGCGGCTACGCCGTCCCGAACGAGGAGAAGGGCCCCTTCCTCCGACGGCTCATCGCCGAAGGCCCGGAGGAGCGCGTCCTCGTCTTCGTCTCCTCCAACCGGCGGGCCGACAACGTGACCCGCAAGCTCGCGAACAACGGCATCGGCGCCCTGGCGCTCCACGGCGACCTTTCCCAAGGCGCCAGGACCTCCGCCCTCGACTCCTTCAAGACCGGCAGGGTCCGCGTCCTCGTCGCGAGCGACCTCGCCTCCCGCGGCCTCGACATCCCCGCCCTCGACCGCGTGATCAACTACGAACTGCCGCGCTCCCCCCTCGACTACGTCCACCGCGTCGGCCGCACGGGCCGCGCCGGCAGGCCCGGCCTCGCGATCTCCCTCGTCTCGCCGGAGGAGGAAGCCATGTGGCGCCTCATCGGCAAGCGCCGCGGAAAGCGGATTGACCTCATTCCCTGGAAGATGGAGAAATAGCGGCCGGAAACGGATTCGTCAGGGCTTGAGTCCCCGGGAGGCGAAAGCCGCCATGGCCGCCTTGAGCCATTCGGCCAACCCGGGCGCGAGCTTTTCGTAGTTGGCCCTGAAGCGCTCGTCCTCGACATACATCGCGCCGAGCCCCTTGAAGAGCTCCGGAGTCGGCTCGTAGAAATGGCGGAGCTGGTCGGCCTTTTTCGCCATGAGGGCCAAGGCTTCGGAGCTTTCGGGCCCGATGCCCGCCTTGAAGGCGGCGGAGATCTCGAGCTCCACGGCCGAGATTTCCGCCTTCGCGGCCGCCCAGGTTTCCTTGCTCATGCGGGAGACCCGCCTTTGGCTCTCCCGGTACGCCTCGCCGCCCCCCCAACGCTCCGCCGCCTCCTTCTTGACGACTTCAATCTCGGTCTTCCTGAAACCTTCATACAGTTCCTCGTCGGACAGCATGTTGTCCTCCCCGCCCAGTCGGGCGATGCTCCGGTCGATGGTGGCGAGAAGGCGGCCGATGCGGACCGCCTTCTCCTCAAGCAGGCGACGGTGTCCCCGGAGGGCCTCGACGGCATCGAAGCCGGGCCGCTCGAGGAGGACCCGGATATCCTCGAGCGGCATCTCGAGTTCGCGGAAGAAGAGGATCTGCTGCAAGCGGAAAAGTTCCGCCTCTCCGTAAACCCGGTAGCCCGCCGCGTTGCGCGTCCTCGGCTGGAGGAGACCGAGCCGGTCATAGTGGTGAAGGGTCCGGACACTCACCCCAGCCATGGCAGCGAACGCGCCGATCGTATAGCTTGTCGCCTTCATGGGAACAGGCTACACCCTTGCGCAACGTCAGGGTCAAGAACATTCCACGAGGATTCCGGCGAGGACGGAAGCCATGAAAAAGGCCGCCCCCCAAAGGGAGCGGCCCCGCCTGACGGCTTGGATCCTTCGACGGCCTACTTGAGGTAAAGTTCCCTGGCCTCGTAGTGCGTGTGCAGGAGCTCGTGCGACTTGTGGCCGCAGGGCTCGCCGAGGAAGTCCTTGTACACCTGCTTGATGAGCGGGTTCTGGTGCGAGCAGCGGTAGGTCGACTTTTCGTCGTCGTCGTAGATGCCGCGGATCCGCAGCTTCCGGACCTCGTCGGTGCAGCCGTAGGGCTGGCCGCCGCCGCCGATGCAGCCGCCGCGGCAGGCCATGACCTCGATGAAGTGCCAGGGCGTCTCCTTGCCCTCGGCCTTGGCCTTGCGGACCTCTTCCAGGACCTGCGCGATGTTGCCCATCTGGTGGGCCACAGCGACGCGGACCTCGGTGCCCTTGATGTTGATCCGGGCTTCCTTGATGCCGGAGATGCCGCGCACGCCGGTGAAGTTGACGTCCTTCAGGTCCTCGCCGGTGACGAGGTTGTAGGCCGTGCGGAGCGCCGCCTCCATGACGCCGCCGGTGGCGCCGAAGATCGTGCCCGCGCCCGTGTAGGGGCCGAGCGGGGAGTCGGCCTCCTCCTCGGGGAGGTTCACGATGTCGATGCCGGCCTGCTTGATCATGCGCGCGAGCTCGCGGGTCGTGAGGGTGATGTCCACGTCCTTCTGGCCGGAGGAGTACATGTCCTTGTTGCGGCTGTTCTCGTACTTCTTGGCGGTGCAGGGCATGACGGAGACGGAGAAGATCTTGGCGGGATCGACCGTGGCCTTCTCGGCCCAGTAGGTCTTGATCATCGCGCCCATCATCTGCTGGGGGCTCTTCGCGGTGGAGAAGTTCGGGATCATGTCCGCGTAGTACTTCTCCATGTAGTCGACCCAGGCCGGGCAGCAGCTCGTAATGAGGGGGAGGTCGCCCTCGCCCTTCGCGAAGCGCTTCACGAACTCGGTGCCTTCCTCCAGGATGGTGAGGTCGGCGGAGAAGTTCGTGTCGAAGATCGCGTCGAAGCCGAGGCGGCGGAGCGCGGCGTATATCTTCTTGGTGAGGTTGGTTCCGGGCGGAAGGCCGAAAGCCTCGCCGAGGGCGACGCGGACCGCGGGCGCGATCTGCACGACGCACTTCTTGGCCTCCGGGCCCTCCTTCATGAGGGCGTCCCAGACCTGCGCCGTCTGGTCGTTTTCGTAGATGGCGCCGACGGGGCAGTGCGCGGAGCACTGGCCGCAGCGGATGCAGGGGCTGTCGCCGAGCTTGACGTCGGCGGCGGGCGCGATGCGCATCTTCTCGCCGCGGCCCAGGAACTCGATGGCCCAGACGTTCTGCATCTGCTGGCAGACGGTGACGCAGCGGCCGCACTTGACGCACTTCTCGGCGTTGATGATGAGGGAGCCGGAGGAGTCGTCCACCGGCAGGCCGCGGAGGCGCTTCTCGAAAGGCTGCTCGCGGATGCCGAACTCGGCGGCCAGGGTCTGGAGCTCGCAGTCCCCGCTGCGCGGGCACTGGAGGCAGTCGTCCGGGTGCGTCGAGAGGATGAGCTCGATGACCGTCTTGCGCGTCTGCACGATCTCGGGATCGTGGGTGATGACGCTCATGCCCTCCTCGAGGGGGGTGCAGCAGGCGCGGAGCATCTTGGGGTTCTTCTCGACCTTGACCACGCAGATGCCGCAGGCGGCCCAGGGGGAAAGGTCGGGACTATAGCAGAGGGTGGGGATCTTCACCTCCACCTTCCTGGCCGCGTCGAGGATCGTGGTACCCTCGGCGACCTGAACGGGAATGCCGTTTATCTTCGCGTTGACCATTGCGATCGTCTCCTTACTTCCGGCTCACTTCTTCACGATGGCGCCGAACTTGCATGCGCTGAAGCATTCGCCGCACTTGATGCACTTCATCTTGTCGATGACGTGGGGCTGCTTCTTCTCGCCGGCGATGCAGTTCACGGGGCAGCGGCGGGCGCAGAGGCCGCAGCCGATGCACTTCTCGGGGATGACCTCGAAGACGACGAGCTTCTTGCACTTGCCGGCGACGCACTTCAGCTCGTCGATGTGCTCGAGGTACTCCTTCTCGAAGTACTTGATCGTCGAGAGGGTCGGGTTCGGCGCGGTCTGGCCGAGGCCGCAGAGGGCGGCCTTCTTCATGGCGGCGCCGATCTTGTGGAGCTTCGCGAGATCCTCGCGCGTGCCCTTGCCGTCGGTGATCTTCTCAAGGATGGCGTGCATCTGGTTGGTGCCGACGCGGCAGGGGGAGCACTTGCCGCAGGACTCGTCGACGCAGAACTCCATGTAGAACTTGGAGATGTTGACGACGCAGTCGTCCTCGTCCATGACGATGAGGCCGCCGGAGCCCATCATCGAGCCGAGGGCGGTGAGGCTCTCGTAGTCGATCGGCGTGTCGAGGAAGTCGGAGGTGATGATGCCGCCGGAGGGGCCGCCGGTCTGGGCGCCCTTGAACTTCTTGCCGCCCTTGATGCCGCCGCCGATGTCGAAGATTATCTCGCGGAGCGTGGTGCCCATCGGGACCTCGACGAGGCCGGAGTTGTTGATCTTGCCGGTGAGGGCGAAGACCTTCGTGCCCTTGGAGGTCTCGGTGCCGATCTTCGCGAACCAGGCGCCGCCCTTGTTGATGATGACGGGGATGTTCGCCCAGGTCTCGACGTTGTTGATGACCGTCGGCTTGCCCCAGAGGCCCTTGACCGCGGGGAAGGGCGGGCGGGGCACGGGCATGCCGCGCTTGCCCTCGACGGACTGGAGGAGGGCCGTCTCCTCGCCGCAGACGAAGGCGCCGGCGCCGAGGCGGATCTCCAGGTCGAAGTCGAAGCCGGAGCCGAGGATGTTCTTGCCGAGGAGGCCGTAGTCGCGGGCCTGCTGGAGCGCGATCTTGAGGCGGTCGATGGCGAGGGGGTACTCGGCGCGGATGTAGACGTAGCCCTTCGTGGCGCCGATCGTCTTGCCGCAGATCGTCATGGCCTCGATCACGGAGTGGGGGTCGCCCTCGATGGTGGAGCGGTCCATGTAGGCGCCCGGATCGCCCTCGTCGGCGTTGCAGACGACGTACTTCTGGTCGGCCACGGGGCCGCGGGAGAACTCCCACTTGCGCCAGGTCGGGAAGCCGGCGCCGCCGCGGCCGCGGAGGCCCGCGGTCTTGAGCTCGGCGATGACGTCTTCGGGCTTCATCTCGAAGAGCACCTTCTCGAGGGCGGCGTAGCCGTCGCGCGCGATGTACTCGTCGATGCTCTCGGGATTGATGACGCCGCAGTTCCGGAGGACGATGCGGAACTGTTTCTGGTAGAACTCGATGTCCTCGACCTTGACGGTGTCGGCGGTCTTCTGGTCCTTCTTGTAGAGGAGGCGCTTGACCTCGCGGCCCTTGACGACCTGCTCGGCGATGATCTCCTTGGCGTCCTCGGGCTTCACCTCGACGTAGAAGGACTCCGAGGGGAGGACCTTGACGATCGGGCCCTTTTCGCAGAATCCGAAGCAGCCCGTCTTGACGACCTGGACGTCGGCCTTGACGCCCTGGGCCTCCGCCTCGTGGAGGAGGTTCTTGTAGATCTCGTCGGCCTTGGCGGACTCGCAGCCGGTGCCGCCGCAGACCAGTATGTAGTTCTTGTAAGCCATGTGTGGTCCTCCGCCCCTTATTTCTTCACGATGTCAGCCGCGGGCCGATCGAAGATGTGGTTCTCGAGGAGGCTCTTCTCCACGAGGTGCTTGCGGACGAGTTCCTTCGCGGTCTCCTGCGTCATCTTGCCGTAGATGACGGTGGGCATGCCGGGCATCACCACCTCGACCGTCGGCTCGACGTAGCAGAGGCCCATGCAGCCGGTCTGCCGGATGATGACGTCGGCGCCGAGGCCGTACTCGTCCACCGCCTTGACGATCTCGTCGAAGGTCTGCTTGGCGCCGGCGGCGATGCCGCAGGTGCCCATACCGACGATGATCTGGATTTCCTTGCCCTCCACCTCGCGGCGGGTCAGGTCTTGTTTCTTGTCCTCGCGGAGCTTGCGGAGCTGCTCGAGGGTCATCTTCGCCATGGAATCGTCTCCTTCCGTCCCGGCCGCCTTTCGCGGCGCGCCGGAGCGCTAGTCCGTCTCGTCTTCTTCCTGCGAGACGAGGAAGTCCCGCAGCATCGCGAGGGAGTCGCCGCGCTCGAGGCCGCCCAGGGCCTCCGCCAGTTCCTTCCTCGACAGCTCGTAGGACAGGTCCCCGGTTTCCGAGGTCCTCGTCCGCCTGATGGTCATCTCGTGGGCGCCGGGAAGGCAGAGGATCGAGCGGAAGAGGCCGGGGAGGTCGCCGACGGGCGGCGCGTCCACATTGCCCTTCGGGAAGGAGAAGGACACCCTGGTCCCCTCGCCCTTCCTGGATTCGATCCCGAAGCTCCCCTCCGCCTGCCTCGTCGCCTGGACGAGAAAGGGAAGGCCGAGCCCCACCTTGCGCTTCGCGTGCTTTTTCCCGTCCGTGTAGAAGGGATCGAGCGCCCTCGCGACTTCTTCCCCGGTCATGCCGACGCCGTCGTCGGCGACCGCCACCGAAATGGCCTTGTCGGTCTCGGCTATCTCCACGCGTACCAGCCCGGCTCCCGCCTCGACGGCGTTTTGCGCGATGTCGAGGACGTAGTCCTCCAGGGCGTAGTGCATGGCGCCTTGTTCAGTCCCCGCGCGGCCTATTGGGCGTTGCGGTACTTCGCGATGATATCGGGCATCTGCTCCTTGGTGAGCTTGCCGTAGACGTCGTTGCCGATCATCAGGACGGGCGCGAGCCCGCAGCAGCCGATGCAGCGGACGGGGTCGATGGAGAAGAGCCCGTCGTCGGTGACTTCCTCGCCCTTGACGCCGAGGATGGATTCGGCCTCTTCGATGAGGCTCTGGGCGCCCTTGAGGTAGCAGGCGGTGCCGAGGCAGATCGCGATGCGGTGCTTGCCGGGCTTCGTGGTCTTGAAGTAGTGGTAGAACGTGATGACGCCGTAGATCTTGGCGAGCGGCAGTCCGACGAGGCGCGAGAGCTTCTCGGCGGCCGCGCGCGGGATGTAGCCGAACTCGCCCTGGATGCGGTGGAGCAGCATGATCAGGTTTCCCGGCTTATCCTTCCATTCCTGGATGAAGTCGGTGAGTTCTTTCGAGAACTCGATCGTCGCTTCAGGCATGAAAACCTCCCCTTAGATAAAAATATATCGATATTTTGTTTTCGCGAGTATAAACCTATTTTTGCTCAATGACAAGAGCGGGAACCTCGGATTTCGATACGCAAAACGTGGTTAAGTCGATTTAACTTTGATGGCCGGATCGCACGTTTTCAAGTTTAACGCCTTGAATTGTCCGCGTCGAATCTTCCGTGTATACTTAGGCCCATGAATCGAAAAAGTTGTTTCCGCGGACCAAGGGCGGCGGGCCCGCTGGCGGTCCTGCTCCTCCCCCTCCTTCTCGGCGCCTGCGTCCTTTCCGCGAGCGACGCCGACGCGCCGGAAATGCCGCCCCGGTCGCCGATCCTGCTTTTGGGCGATTGGGAACGCTACGAGGGTTACCTCACCGACGAGACGCTCGCCGCGGGGCCGCGCCCCTTCGACCTCGTGCGCGCATCGCTTCGCACTCCCCTCTTTTCCCCGGTTGAACCGGGCGGCGGCTCCGCGACCTACCGGCTCAAGCTGACCGTCGGCGGCGACGCCGAAATCCGCGACTACGCCCTCTTCATCCCGGCCTTGCCCGCCTATCGCGCCCTCCTCGTGAACGGGACCTTGCTCTACTCCTCCGGCACCGACGCCGCGCCCCCGCGGGAGATCCGGATTCCCGCCCCGGAGTCCGGAACCGCGGTTTCCATCGTCCTCCAGAGCGACCCCGCGGGTCCCCGCCTCGAGTCGCCGGGAATCCGGCCCAGCCTGATCCTCGCGGGCAGCGCCCGCGGCGTCGAGGACGCCGGCCATCTTCTCGCCGGCTTCTTCGTCTTCGAGATCGGCTACTTCTTCCTCTCCGGCCTCTTCCTCTTCCTCCTCTTCCTGTTCTGGCGCAAGAACCGCGAGTTCCTGGCCTGCGCCCTCTTCATGTTCGCCGCGGCCGCCTTCACCCTCTTCAAGGGTTCCAGCCTCCTCGGCATCCTGCCCCCCGCCCCGGGGCCCGTCGACCGCCTCTATCTCCTCGCCGTGGACCTCCTGGCCCTCGGCCTCGCCGCCTTCGCCGCCGCCCTCTTCCCCCTGAAGGCGCGGCCCTGGCAAAAGGCCCTGCTCGGCCTCCTCGCCGTCCTGTTCACGGCTTCGGCCGCCCTGCCCCTCCCCCTCGGCGTCCTTCGCCTGGCGAGCGCCGGCTTCTACGCCCTCCTCGGCCTGGCCGTCGCCGCGCGGACGACCGTCGCCGCCTTCAAGGGCGACGGCCGGGCGCGTTGGCTCCTCCTTCCCCTCCTGGTCCTGGGCGGCTCCGCGGTCGCGAGCGTCATCCTCCCCGACGGCTTCTTCGCGGCCTTCGTCGCCGAACTCGCCGGCCTCACGGTCTTCTCCTTCTTCTCGATGCTCATGCTCGTCAAGAAGACGGGCGACAGCTTCGAGTCCGCCGAGGCGCTGACCGACTACGTCGCCAACGTCTCCACGACGGTGAAGCGCTTCATCCCCAAGGAATTCCTCGACTTCCTCAACAAGGCGGAGATCACCGACCTCCAGCTCGGCGACCACGTGAAGAAGGAGATGACCATCTTCTTCTCCGACATCCGCGCCTTCACCGAGCTCTCGGAGCGGCTCACGATCGAGGAGAACTTCGCCTTCATCAACTCCTATCTCGCGCGCGTCGTGCCCCTCATCACCGAGCGGGGCGGCTTCGTGGACAAGTACATCGGCGACGCGATCATGGCCCTCTTCCCCGGCGAAAAAGGCCCCGACGCCGCGATCCGCGCGGCGGTCGCGATGCAGGAGAAGGTCGTCGAGTACAACGGCCACCGCGCCAAGATGGGCTACCGGCCGATATCGATGGGCGTCGGCATCCACACGGGCGACCTCATGCTCGGCGTCGTCGGCGTCTCCGACCGGATGGAGAACACCGTCATCTCCGACGCCGTCAACCTCGCCTCGCGCCTCCAGGCGATCACCAAGGCCTTCAACATCGGCCTCGCGATCTCCGAGCAGGCCTTCAAGGAGCTCGAGGATCCGGGCACCTACAAGTACCGCTTCATCGGCAAGGTGAAGGTCAAGGGCAAGGCCGCGCCCGTCTCCGTCTTCGAGATCTTCGACGGCATCGCCCCGGAGCTCTTCGAGCGCAAGATGCACGCGAACACCTTCTTCGAGCAGGGCATGCTCTCCTACTACCAGAAGGACTTCGCCGGCGCGATGTACTACTTCAAGCGCGTCCTCGACCAGATACCCGAAGACGGGGCCGCGGCCTTCTATCTCGAAAACTGCATGGCCAAGGCGGCCCTCTAGGGGGAGACCCTCTAGGGGCGGCCCTCCAGGGGCCGCCCGGAACGGGCGTTTTCCGCATCGCGGCAGGGAGGCGAACAATGAACGAGCGGCTGGAATTCGGCGTCGACTGGTATCCCGAACAGTGGGATGAATCTTCCTGGGAGGCGGACGCCGACCGGATGCGGGCCGCCGGCGTCGGCCTCGTCCGCATGATGGAGTTCGCCTGGGTCCTCGTCGAGCCGGTGAAGGGCCGCTACGACTTCTCCCTCTTCGAGCGGGCGATCGCCGTCGCGGCCTCGCGCGGGCTCAAGGTGATCCTCGGGACCCCGACGGCGACCTTCCCCGCCTGGCTCCTCGACGAGGGCGAGGTCCGCATGACCGCCGCCGACGGCCGCGTGCGCGACTTCGGCGCCCGGCGGATGGGCTGCTACAACGCCCCCGCCTACCGCGAGCGGGCCCGCCTCCTCGTGGAGGCCGCCGCGGAGCGCTTCGGCGCCGATCCCGCCGTCGTCGGCTGGCAGGTGGACAACGAGATCGGCCACGAGGGTTCGGACCGCTGCTATTGCGGGCATTGCCGCGCGGCTTGGCATTCCTGGCTCGAGCGGAAATACGGCGGCGTGGACCGGCTCAACGCCGAATGGGGCAACGTCTTCTGGGGCACGAGCTGTTCGCGCTTCGACCAGGTGCCCGTCCCCCGGGCGCAGGTCTCCGTGGGCTTCAATCCCGGCCTCCTCCTCGACTACGACCGCTTCATGTCCGATTCCGCCGCCGCCTTCGTCGACGCCCAGGTCGAGGCGATCCGCGCCCGCGCCCGCCCGGAGACCTTCATCACGACCAACCTCTATCCGCCGCCCCTCTCCAACGCCTTCGACATGGAGCGCCTGACGCGCGGGATGGACTTCGCCTCCTGGGACAACTACCCCGTCTGGGGTCCGCAGGACGAGCCCTTCCCCCACCACTTCCAGGCCTTCGCGCTGAGCTACGTCCGCGGCCTCCACGGCTCGGAGCCCTTCGCCGTGATGGAGCAGTTCACCGGCATGCAGGGCCACGTCTGCCTCGGCCACCTGCCGCCCGACGGCCAGGTCGCGCTCTGGACGACCCAGGCCGTGGCGCGCGGCGCCAACCGCCTCGTGTATTTCCGCGGCCGCACCGCCCCCTACGGGCAGGAGCAGCTCTGCCACGGCATCCTCGACGCGGACGACCGCGACACCGATCGCGGCCGCGCCCTCCGCGCCGCCGCCGCCCGGGCCAAGGAGGAGCTCTCGCGGCTCGCCTCGGTGCCCGTGGAGAGCGAGGCCTGCCTCGTCTATTCCAAGGACGACGCGCGCGTCCTGCGCGAGCAATACCTCTCCAAGGGCCTGTACCTCGGCGAGGCGCCCTGGATGCAGGCCGGCTACGACCTCGAGCTCGCCAAGTGGTTCGCCCCCTACGTCGCCTTCAACGTCAACGCCGACGTGAAGACGCCGGCCTCCATCGACGTCGAGCGCTATTCGGTCGTTTCCCTGCCCCTCCACCAGATGGCCGATCCCGACTTCGTCGCCCGCCTCGAAGCCTGGGTCCGGCACGGCGGCGTCCTCGTCCTGGGCTACCGGGCCGGTGCGCGCGATGGGCGAAACTGGAACGTCAAGGCGACCCTGCCCGGCCTCTTCTCCGAGCTCGCCGGCGTCCGCGTCCCGCGCTACGAGTCGCTGAACCGCTCCCGCACCCGCCTCGCGCTCAAGGGCCTTCCCGGCCTCGTCCCCGCCCACGCCGAGGTCTGGGCCGACCTCGTCGAGCCGACGACGGCCGAGCCCATCGCCTGGTACTCGGGACGCGAGAAACACTACCGCGGCACGGTCGCCGCCACGGTCAACCGGCACGGCCGCGGCAAGGTCTACTACCTCGGCACGAGCCCGGACCAGGTGGCGATGTTTTTCCTCTACCGCCGCATCCTCAAGGCCGCGGGCCTCGAGCCGCGCTTCCACGGCTCCAAGGTCGAGGTGGTCGAGCGCCGCACCGACGAGGGCGCCCGCGTGCGCATCGCGATGAACCACTCGCCCAAGGCCCGCCGCGTCCTCGGACGGCGCCTTCCCCCCTGGGGCTGGGCGGTCGTCGAATAGCGTTGTTCGATTCACCACCGGCGCGGGGCATGGCGGTCGGCGCCACGGACCCGGTCCGTTTGTCCCCGGCCCTCTACACCTCCCTCCGCCACCCTCTCCCCCGCGCCCGGTGGCGATCCGCGGCGCGGTGGTGAACGATCGCGATCTCCGCTATACTG
>DAINBW010000018.1:0-13503 GCA_036732745.1 Spirochaetales bacterium
ATTCCGACTGCTTCGCGGGCCTGGACTTCGGCGCCTTCCCGGGGGGGAGGGCCTTGCGGTTGATCGGGCACTTGTCGCTCTTGCAGCGCTCGCCCTTGAGGAAAAGTTTCTTCTGTTCGACCCTGCACTGCCTGCAGCGGGGTCCGGTATATCGTGCCATTCTGTGTGTTCCCCCTTTCCTTTAGATGCGCCGGGCCTTGCGCGGCCGGCACCCGTTGTGGGGAATGGGCGTCACGTCGTTGATGCTGCGGACCTTGAGTCCGAGCGCCCCGAGCTGGCGGATGGCCGACTCGCGGCCGACGCCGGGTCCCTTCACGTAGACGTGGACCTCGCGGAGGCCCACGGTGAGGGCCTTCGTCACGGCCGTCTCGGTGACGGTCTGCGCGGCGAAGGGGGTGGACTTCTTGGCGCCGCGGAAACCGAGGCCGCCGGAGCTCGCCCAGGAAATCGCGTTGCCGTTGAGGTCCGTGACCGTGATGATCGTATTGTTGAAGGTCGCCTGGATGTAGACGTTCCCCTCGTATACGCTCTTCTTCTCTTTCTTCTTCTTAGCGACTGCCACTTTAGCGTCCCTCCGTTAGGCCTTTTTCTTGTTGGCGACCGTCTTGCGCTTGCCCTTGCGGGTGCGCGCGTTGGTCTTGGTCCGCTGGCCGTTGACGGGAAGGCCCCTGCGGTGGCGGAGGCCGCGGTAGCAGCCGATGTCCATGAGCCGCTTGATGTTGAGGGCGGTCTCCGAGCGGAGCCGTCCCTCGACCTTGTACTCGTTCTCGATGACCTTGCGAAGCTCGTTGAGCTCGTCGTTCGACAGCTCGTTGATCTTCTTCGCGGGGTCGATCTTGGTGCTTTCGCAGATCTTCCTCGCGCTCGTGCGGCCGAGGCCGTAAATATAGGTGAGCGCGATATCCACGTGCTTGTTCGGGAGGTCGACTCCCGCTATGCGTGCCATGAGCTTTCCTCCCCTCAGCCTTGCTTCTGCTTGTGCTTGGGATTCTCGCAGATGATCCTGACGATCCCCTGGCGCTTGATCACCTTGCACTTATCGCATATGCACTTGACGCTGGTCCTGACTTTCATGGGTTCCCCTCGCGGTTTAAGCCGCTATTAAACACCATTTCGGCGAAATGATCTACAGGTTCCTCGAGCGGATGTGACCCTTGCGCGACAGCCCTTCGTGGTGGTGCATCTTGAGGAGCGCCTCCACCTGGGACATCGTGTCAAGGTCGACACCGACGAGGATGAGCAGGCTCGTGCCTCCGAGGAGGTAGGCGAGCTGGCTCGGGAAGTTGAACATCATCTGCACGACGCTCGGTATCAGCGCGATGAGCGCCAGGTAGAGCGAGCCGGGCAGGATGATCCTGTTCAATATCCTGGTGAGGTGCTCCTCCATCTTCTCGCTCCTGATCCCGGGGATCGAGCCGCCGTTCTCGCGGATATTCTTGGAAATCTCCTGCGGGTTCAGCGTGACCTGGGTGTAGAAGTAGGCGAAGAAGATGATGAGAAGCACGTAAAACAGGTTGTACCAGAAGCCCGAGGGCGACAGCCAGTAGGCGAAGTCGCGGAGCCACTTCGCGTTGACGCCGAAGCTCTGGGCGATCTGGAGCGGGAAGGTGAGAAGGCTCGAGGCGAAGATGACGGGAATGACGCCCGAGGGGTTGATCTTGAAGGGGATGTAGGTGTTCTGGGCACCGTACATCTTCCTGCCGACCACCCGCTTGGCGTAGTTGACCGGGATCTTGCGCTGGCCCTGCTGCTCGAAGATGACGAGCGCGACCACCGCCACGAACATGAGGAGGACCACGATGGCGTAGATCGGGTTGATCTCGCCGCGGGTGATCTTCATCGCGAGCTCGTAGAAGGCGTTCGGGAGCCGGGCCACGATGCCGGCGAAGATCAGCAGGGACACGCCGTTGCCGATGCCGCGCTTCGTGATCTGCTCGCCGATCCAGATGAGGAACATCGAGCCCGTGGTCACCGTGAGGATGGCCACGATCGTGTAGGGGAGCTTCGCCATCGCGATGGCGTTGGGAATCCGGTCGGCCCATACCGTGACCGAGTAGGCCTGGATCACGCAGACGAAGACGGCGCCGATGCGGGTCCATCGCTGGATCTTCTTGCGCCCGCCCTCCTCCTCGGCGATCTTCTTCATTTTCGGGAAGACGATCAGGAGGAGCTGCATGATGATCTGCGTGCTGATGTAGGGCATGACGCCGAGCATGAAGAGAGAGAAGTTCTTGAAGGCGCCGCCCGCGAAGAAGTCGATGTAGTCCGTCACGCCGCCCGCGGCGCCGGCCTGCCCCTCGAAGTAGATCCGAAGGGCGTTGGCGTTGATGCCGGGGATGGGGAGGTAGGCTCCGAGCCGGAATACCGAGAGCCAGAAGAGCGTGAAGAGGATTCGGTCCCGGAGCTCCTTGATGCGGAAGATGTCGGTTAACGCGTTGCCTGCCATGCTGCCCTGCCTCTTGTTGGCGCCGGTTAGGCGCCGGCCTTGTTCGCGAGGCGGACTTCGACCTTGCCGCCGGCCTTCTGGATCTTCTCCAGGGCCTGGGCGGAGATCTTGTCAACCGAGACGTTGAGCGCCTTGGAAAGCTCCCCGTCGCCGAGGATCTTCACGAGGCCGTCGGCCTTCTTGACGAGGCCCTTGGCCCGGAGGGAAACGCCGTCGACGGTCTCGCCGGCCTCGAACTTGGTCTCGAGGTCGCGGAGGTTCACCACCTGCCATTCCTTGCGGAAGATGTTGGTGAACCCGCGGTGCGGGATGCGGCGGTAGAGGGGCATCTGGCCGCCCTCGAAGCCCGGGTAGGTCTTGCCGCCGGAGCGGGACTGCTGGCCCTTGTTGCCGCGGCCGGCGGTCGTGCCGAGGCCGGAGCCCTGGCCGCGGCCGACGATGCGCTTGCGGTGCTTGGAGCCTTCGGGCGCGTGCAGGTTGAAGTCGGACATCACTCCACCTCCTTCACTTCGACGAGGTGAGAGACGGTCCGGACCATGCCGAGAACGGCGGGGCTCGCCTCTTTGACGGTCTTGGAGCTGATCTTGCGGAGGCCGAGGGAGCGCACGGTGGCGCGCATCTGCGGCTTCTGGTGGATCGTGCTCTTGACGAGGGTGATTTCAATTTTCTTGGCCATGGCTTAACCCCACAGATCCTTCATCGCCTTGCCGCGATTCTTGGCGACGGTCTTCGCGTCCATCATGTTGTCGATGCCGTCGAAGACGGCGCGGACGATGTTGATGGAGCCGCGGGAACCGACGCACTTCGAGAGGACGTCGGTGACGCCGCCGGCCTCCATGATGGCGCGGACGGGACCGCCGGCGATGATGCCGGAGCCCGGGCAGGCCGGCTTCATCATGACCTTGGTCGCCTTGAACTCGCCGACCACGTCATGGGGAATGGTGCCGTTCTTCACGGGGAGGCGAACCATGTTCCGCTTCGCCCGCTCGATGCTCTTCCTGATCGCCTCGGAGACGTCCTTCGCCTTGCCGATGCCGTAGCCCACGTTGCCGGCGCGGTCGCCGACGACGGTGAGGGCCGAGAAGGAGAAGCGCCGGCCGCCCTTGACGACCTTGGCCGTCCGGTTCAGCTTGACGAGCTTCTCCATGTAGTTGTCGCGGGACCCGGAATCGTCCCTTCTGTTCCTGTTTTCCACGCGGTCCCCCTAGAACTGGATCCCGGCTTTGCGGGCGCCGTCAGCAATGGCCTTCACGAGCCCGTGGTACTTGTAGCCGTTGCGGTCGAAGACCACGACGTCCACGTTCTTCGCCTTGAGGCGCTTCCCGATCTCCTCGCCGAGCTTGCCGGCGCCCTCGACGTTCCTCTTGAGGTCCTTGAGGGACTCTTCGAGGGTGCTCGCCGACGCGAGGGTGTTGCCCGCGGCGTCGTCGATGACCTGGACGTAAAGGTACCGGTTGGACTTGAAGACGGTCATCCGCGGCTTCTCGGGGGTTCCCTCGATGTTCTTGCGGACGTGGGTCCTGCGCTGCTCGCGCTTCCTCAGCTTATCGCTTAATTCCTTAACGCTCATGTTTTAAGGCCTCACTTCACGCCGGTCTTGCCGACCTTCTTGCGGATCTTCTCGTCCTCGTACCTTATGCCCTTGCCCTTGTAGGGCTCGGGAAGGCGGAGACTCCTGACCTCGCTCGCGAACTTGCCGACGAGCCAGCGGTCGGTGCCGGAGACGACGACCTTCTGGTTGTTCGCCTCGATCGCGACCGTGAGGCCTTCGGGAACGGCCACCGCGAAGTCGGTGGAGTACCCGAGGCTCATTATGAGGAGCTTGCCCTGCAACTCGGCACGGTAGCCGACGCCGTTGATCACGAGGGTCTTCTTGAAGCCCTCGGAGACGCCGACCACCATGTTGGAGACGAGCTTGCGATAGAGGCCGTGGAAGGCCTTCGCCTGCTTCGAGTCGCTCTTGCGGGCGACGGTGACGACGTTGTCCTTGACGACGATCTCGACTAGAGGATCATAGCTCTGGGAGAGCTTTCCCTTGGGCCCTTCGACCGCGACCAGGGTCGGGGTGACATTCACCTTGACGCCCTGGGGCAGAAGGACCGGCCGTATTCCGATTCTCGACATAGCGGTTCCCCTCGATTACCAGACGGTGCAGATGAGCTCGCCGCCCACCTTCTTTTCAGCGGCCTTCCTGCCGGTGGTCACGCCCTCAGAGGTCGAGATTATCACCGTACCGTAGCCGTTGAACACCCGCGGGAGGTTCTTGTATCCCGCGTACACGCGGCGACCGGGCCTGGAGACCTTTTCGAGGCCATGGAGGATCGGGTCGTTCGCGTCGTCGTACTTCAGGAAGATGCGGATCACGTTGGAGCTCTCCGCCTGGATCTTCTTGAAGTTCTTGATGAATCCCTCGGTCTTGAGGATCTTCACGATCTCGAGCTTGAGCTTGGAGGTCGGAATGTCGACCTTCTCGTGCCGCGCGGAGCTCGCGTTGCGGATCTTGGTCAGCATGTCCGCGATGGGATCAGAAATGCTCATCGCTACCTCCTACCAGCTCGACTTCGTCACGCCGGGGATCAGTCCCGCGGAAGCGTACTTCCGGAAACAAATCCTGCACATGTCGAACTTGCCCATATAGCCGCGGGCCCTGCCGCAGACCTTGCAGCGGCGGACGGTCCTCGTCATGTACTTCGGCTTCTTAAGGGCTTTTAGAATCATCGCCTTGCGCGCCATTAGATACCTTCCTTACTTCCTGAAGGGCATGCCCATCTTGGCAAGAAGGCTTTTGGCCTCCTTGTCAGTCCTCGCGGTCGTGACGATCGCGATATTGAGCCCCATGACCTTCTCGATCTTGTCGAAGTCGATCTCCGGGAAGATGATCTGCTCGGTGAGACCGAGCGAGTAATTCCCGTGCCCGTCGAAAGCGTTCGCGTTCACCCCGCGGAAGTCCTTGACGCGCGGGAGGGCGACGTTGAGGAGCCGGTCGAGGAACTCCCACATGTAGGAACCGCGGAGGGTGACCTTCGCGCCGATCTCCTGACCCTGGCGGATCTTGAAGGTGGCGATGGACTTCCTGGACTTCGTCTTCACGGCGTGCTGGCCGGTGATGATGGCGAGGTCGTTGACGGCGGCGTCGAGGATCTTCTTGTTCTCCTTCGCCTCGCCCACGCCCATCGACACGATCACCTTGACGATGCGGGGGACCTGCATGGAGGAGGTGTAGCCGAACTCGGTCTTGAGCTCCGGCGCGACCTTCTCGTTGTAGATCTTCTTGAGCCGGGGAACGTAAATCTTCGTCTCGGCCATCTTAGAGCGCCTCCCCGCACTTGCGGCAGACCCGCTTCTTCGTCTCGCCCTCGATCTTGTAACCGATGCGGGTGGGTCCGCACTTCTTGCAGACGATCATGACGTTGGAGATCTGGAGGGCGGCCTCGATCTCGACGATGCCTCCGCGATCGGTCTGCTTGCGCTTCTTCATGGCCTTCTTGACCATGTTGACGCCGGCGACGATCACGCGGCCCTTCTCGCGGTCGAGCTTGACGACCTTGCCCTGCTTTCCCTTGTCCTTGCCGGCGATGACCTGCACCAGGTCTTCTTTCCGGAGCTTATACTTGGTTTCCACCATTCCCTATCTCCTCAGAGGACCTCGGGCGCGAGGGAGACGATCTTCATGTAGTCCCTCTCCCTGAGCTCGCGGGCGACGGGCCCGAAAATGCGCTTGCCCTTCGGGTTCTTGTTCGCATCGATGATGACGCACGCGTTGTCGTCGAAGCGGATGTAGGTCCCGTCGGGGCGGCGGTACTCCTTGTGGGTCCGGACGATGACGGCCTTCTCCACGGTACCCTTCTTGATCGCCGAGTTCGGGATCGTCTCCTTGACGGCGACGACGATGATGTCGCCGACGCCGGCGTAGCGCCTGCGCGTTCCGCCGAGCACCTTGATGCACTGGACGATCTTGGCTCCCGAGTTGTCGGCGACGGTGAGCTTGCTTTCTACCTGGATCATTGCTCTTTCCCCGTGCCTTACTTGGCTCTCTCGAGGATTTCCGCGAGCCGCCAGCACTTGTCCTTGCTGATCGGGCGGGCCTCGACCACGCGGACGGTGTCGCCGACGTGGGCCTCGTTGTTCTCGTCGTGAGCCTTGATCTTCTTGGACCTGGTCACGTACTTCTTGTACAGCGGGTGCAGCTTCCTCATCGTGATCTCGACGACGATGGTCTTCTCCATCTTGTCGCTGACGACGATCCCGGTGAGGGTGGCCTTATTGGATTTCTGGACGTTCGTATCCACCTTCTACTCCTCGGTCGGTTAGCGCGCCGCGCCGGCGTTCTGCTGGCGAAGAAGCGTCTCGACCCGCGCGATCTGGCGGCGCACCGTCCGCTTCATGAGCGGGTTCTCGAGGTGCCCGACCACCGACTGGAAGCGGAGGTCGAAGTACTTCTTCTTGAGCTCCTGGCGCTTGAGGAGGAGCTCCTCGGTCTTGAGCTCCTTGAACGAGTTCTTCATGACCTTTACTCCGTTTCCGCGCGCAGCGTGAACTTGGTCTTGACGGGAAGCTTGGAGCCGGCGAGGCGCATGGCCTCCTCGGCGACCTTCGCCTCGACGCCGGACAGCTCGAAGAGCACGGTGCCGGGCCTGACGACCGCGACCCAGTACTCGGGAGCGCCCTTGCCCTTGCCCATGCGGGTTTCCGCGGGCTTCTTGGAATAGGGCTTGTCCGGGAAGACCCGGATCCAGAGCTTGCCGCCGCGCTTGATGTAGCGATTGAGGGCGACGCGCGCCGCCTCGATCTGGCGGTTGGTGAGCCACTCGGGCTCCATGCAGACGAGGCCGTACTCGCCGAAGGCGATCGTGTTGCCCCGGGTGGCGGTGCCCTTGATGCGGCCGCGCTGGACCTTTCGGTACTTGACTCTCTTGGGACTCAGCATAACCTAGCTCCTCGCCCTGCCCTCGTCGGCGCGCGCGGGGCGCTCGCCGCGGGGCGCGCGCTCGCGGCGGTCGTCGCGGCGATCGTCGGTGCGGCGCTCGTCGAACTCGCGGCGCTGCTTGCGCACGAGCTGTCCGGCGTCCTCGTTCTTGTCCGAGCGGTACACCATGCCCTGGTAGATCCAGACCTTCACGCCGATCTTGCCGAAAGTCGTCTGGGCCTCGAAGAAGCCGTAGTCGATGTCGGCGCGGAGGGTGTGGAGGGGAACCCGGCCTTCGCGGTGCTCCTCGGTGCGGGACATGTCCGCGCCGCCGAGGCGGCCGGAGACGCGGACCTTGCAACCCTGGGCTCCGCCCTTCATGGCGTTCGAGACGGCCATCTTGATGGCCTTGCGGAAGGAACCGCGGTTCTCGAGCTGCCGGGCGATGCTCTGGGCGACGACCTGCGCGTTGGTGTCCGTCTTCTTGATTTCCTTGATCTTGATCTGCACCTTCTTGCTCGCCATCTTCTGGAGCTGAAGGCCGATCTGCTCGATGTTGGCTCCCTTGACGCCGATGAGGACGCCGGGGCGAGCCGTGTGGATCACGACGGTGATCCGCTGGGGATGCCGGACGATCTCAACCTCGGAGATGTCGGAACCCTTCGTCTCGGGGAGCTCGAGGATCCGCTTCCGGATCGCGAGGTCCTCGTGGAGGGTCTTCGCGTAGTCGCGCGGGTCGACGTACCAGCGGGACTTCCAATCCTTGTTGATGCCGATCCGGAGTCCGATAGGACTTACTTTATTGCCCACGTTTACGCCTCCGACTTTCCGATCTCATCGATCACGCAGCTGATGTGGCACATGCGCTTGATGAGCATGTCGGCCCGTCCCCGGGCACGGAACCACACGCGCCGCATGCGCGGACCCTCGTCGATCCGGATCTCCCTGACGTAGAGCATGCTCTCGTCGAGCTTCCGGTTCCGGTCGAGCGCGTTCGCGGCGGCGGAATCCACCACCTTCTTGATGAGCTTCGCGCCCTTGTTGGGGGTGTTCTCGAGAATGGCGACGGCCTCGGCGTAGGGCCTCGTCCGGATAAGGTCGGCGACGGGCCGAACCTTGCTCGGGGAGGCGATGAGCCACTTGGCGGTCGCGCGGTAACCAGTCTTGTTCGCTGCCATGGTCTCTGGCCTCACTTCTTCTCGGCCTTCTTGTCGCTGCCGGCATGGCCGCGGAAGACGCGGGTCGGGGCGAACTCGCCGAGTTTGTGGCCGACGAGGTTTTCGGTCACGTAGACCGGCACCCACGTCTTGCCGTTATACACGGAGACGGTCATGCCGACCATCTCGGGGAAAATCGTCGAGGTGCGGGAGTAGGTTTTCACCATCTTCTTGTCCCCCGCCTTGCTCATTTCCTGGACTTTCTTGTACAGGCTCTTCTCGATGAAGGGCCCTTTCTTAACGGACCTGGACACTTCGGGCTCCTCCCTTACTTCCGGCGCTTCACGATGAAGCGGCTCGACGGCTTGTGCGCATCGCGCGTCTTGTAACCCTTCGCGGGCTGGCCCCAGGGCGACACGGGCTGCTTGTAGCCCTTGCCGCGACCCTCGCCGCCTCCGTGCGGGTGATCGACCGGGTTCATGACCGTACCGCGGACCGTCGGCCTGATGCCGAGCCAGCGGGTGCGTCCGGCCTTGCCGAGCCGCTCGTTCATGTGCTCCTCGTTGCCGACGGCGCCGATGGTCGCGGAACACTTCTTGAAGACCATGCGGAGCTCGCCGGAGGGCAGCTTGAGGACGACGTAGTCGCCCTCCTTGGCCACGATGAGGGCGCTGGCGCCCGCGGAGCGGGCCAGCTGGCCGCCCTTGCCGAGGGTGAGCTCGACGTTGTGGACCGTGATGCCGACCGGGATCGCCTCGAGGGGGAGAGAGTTGCCCGACTCGATGGAGGCGCCGGCGCCGGCGAGGATCTTCTGGCCGACGACGAGACCCTTCGGGCAGATGATGTAGCGCTTCTCGCCGTCCGCGTAGTGGATGAGGGCGATGTTGGAGCTGCGGTTCGGGTCGTACTCGATCGCCTTGACGGTGCCGGGAACGCCCACCTTGTCGCGCTTGAAGTCGATCTCGCGGTAGCGGCGCTTGTGGCCGCCGCCGTGGTGCCGCATGGAGATGCGCCCGTTGGAGGCGCGTCCGCCGGTGCTCGACTTGCCCTTCGTAAGGGACTTCTCGGGCTTGCTCTCGTTGGCGGTGATCTCGGTGTTGATCACCTGCACGCGGTGCCTGAGGCCCGGCGTGATAGGCCTAAAAGTCTTGATACCCATAATTTCCCCTTACGCTCACGCGCCCTCGAAAATCTTGATCGTCTCGCCGGGCGCGAGGCGGACGATGGCCTTCTTCCAGGTGGAAGTCCTGCCGGGGCGGCCGCGGAGGCGCTTCGGCTTGGACTTCACGTTGATCATGTTGCACGACACGGGGTGAACCTGGAACATGCGGCGCACGGCCTCCATGACCTGGATCTTGTCCGCCCGGGCGTCCACCCGGAAGACGAACTGGCCGCTTTCGCGGAGCACGTTGCTCTTCTCGGTGAGCACGGGCTCGATTAGGATCGAATCGTATTCCATCGTACCGGCTCCTTACTTGTCCGCGTAGAACTCGTTCAAGCCCTTCGCGGCGGACTCGAGGACGATGACCTTCCGTCCGTAGAAGAGGTCGTGGGCCCGAAGGCGGTTGAACGCGAGGAAGTGGAGCCAGGGCAGGTTCCTGCCGGCGCGCTTCACCGCGGCGTCGTCGCCCGCGAGGATGACGACGGTGCGCTCGGGGCTGTCGTTCGAGGCCAGGGCCTCGAGCTTCTTCACGAGGTCGCGGGTCTTGCCCGTCTCGACCGTGAAGTCCTCGACGATCTGCATGGTGCCGTTCTGGGCCTTGAGGCTCAGGATGGACTTCATCGCGAGGCGCTTGACCTTCTTCGGGAGCACGTAGGAGTAGTCCCGGGGACGGGGTCCGAACACGATGCCGCCGCCGACGTAGATGGGCGACTTGACGTCGCCCTGGCGGGCGCGGCCGGTTCCCTTCTGGGAATAGGGCCTGCGGTTCGAGCCGTGCACCTCGGCGCGCGTCTTCGTGCAGGCGGTGCCTACGCGGAGATTGGCGAGCTCGTTGTGGATCGCGTAATAAATGACGTCCTCGTTGATGGGCAGGCCGAAGACCGAGTCCGAAAGCTCGATGCTCCGGAGCTCCTTGCCCTGCAAGGAAACGACTTTCCTTTCCATGGGGTCCTCCGCCTTACTTCGTCTTCTTGACGGCGCCGCGGACGAGTACGGTGCAGTCGCGCGGGCCGGGGACGGCGCCGCGGACGAGAATGCAAGCGTTCTCGGCATCCACGCGGACGACCTTGAGGTTCTGTACCGTGACGCGCTCGCCGCCCATGCGGCCGGGGAGCTTCACGTTCTTGAACGTCCTGTGGGGGTAGGTGCTCTGGCCGGTGGAACCAGGCTCGCGGTGGAACTTGGAGCCGTGGGTGTTGCGACCGCCGCCGAAATTCCAGCGCTTCATGACGCCCTGGAAACCCTTGCCCTTGGAGACCGCGGTCACGTCCACGAAGCGCAGGCTCTCGAGGGTCGACACGTCGAGCTTGTCGCCCACGTTGACGTCCTTCTCGAAATCGCGCATCTCGCGGAGGAGCTTCGCGGGGGCGATGCCCTCGGGAAACTGGCCCGCGTAGGGCTTCGTGGTCCGGGTCTTCTTCATCTCGTTCACGCCCACGATGACGGCGTCGTAGCCGTCCTTGTCGGCGGTCTTCTTGCCGACGACGACGTTGGGGGTGAAAGCGATGACTGTGACGGGGATGAGCCTTCCGGTCTCGTCGAAGACCTGGGTCATCCCGGTCTTCTTTCCGATCAATCCGATCATTCGTTTCTCCTAGCGTTGAACGCTTCGGCACAAGGCCGGGCGTTACTGCTGGCTTACGAGGCCAAGCCTCGTACGGTTACTGCTTGATTTCCACGTCGACGCCGGCGGGCAGCTCAAGCTTCATGAGCGCGTCCATGACGTCGGGGGTGGGATCGATGATGTCGATCAGGCGCTTGTGGGTCCTCATCTCGAACTGCTCCCGCGACTTCTTGTGGACGTGCGGGGAGCGAAGTACGGTGTACTTGTTGATCCGGGTGGGGAGCGGAATGGGTCCCGCGACCTTGGCGCCCGCCTTCTGCACCGTCTGCACGATGCCGCGCGCGCTGTCGTCGATGAGACGAACATCGAACCCTCTAAGCCTGACGCGAATCCTGTCCTTCATGATTCCTCCAAAGATCGCTTGCGTACGTCCCTGGTCGGCCGTCCCCTGGCGGGCGCGCCGTCCGAGCGTTACGCGACGGGGCTTTGGGGCCCCGTGGTAAGCGCGGCGAGGAACCCGTTTCGGGGCGCCCCGCCAAAAAACTCGCTACAGCAGGCCGCGGATCGCTTGCGCGGTCCGCGGCTCATGAACCTAGATCAGGAAATGACCTCGATGACCTGGCCGGAAGCGACCGTGCGGCCGCCCTCGCGGATGGCGAACTTGAGGCCCTTCTCCATGGCGATCGGGTAGATGAGCTCGACCACGATCTCGGTGTTGTCGCCGGGCATCACCATCTCGCGGCCCTCGGGGAGGGTGACGGTGCCGGTGATGTCGGTGGTGCGGAAGTAGAACTGGGGCCGGTAGCCGCCGAAGAAGGGACTGTGGCGTCCGCCCTCCTGCTGGTTGAGGCAGTAGATCTGGCCCTTGAACTTGTTGTGCGGGGTGATGGAGCCGGGCTTGGCGAGAACCTGGCCGCGCTCGACGTCCTTCTTCTCAACGCCGCGGAGGAGGGTGCCGATGTTGTCGCCGGCCTGACCCTCGTCAAGGAGCTTGTTGAACATCTCGACGCCGGTGACGACGGTGGACTTGGTCGGCTTGATGCCGACGATCTCGATCGTCTCGTTGACCTTCACGATACCGCGCTCGACGCGGCCCGTGACGACCGTACCGCGGCCGGAGATGGAGAACACGTCCTCGATCGGCATCAGGAAGGGTTTGTCGATGAGGCGCTCGGGATCGGGGAAGAAGGTGTCCATGGCGTCCAGGAGCTCCTGGATGCACTTGCCGGCCTCGGGGTTGTCGAGCTCGGACATGGCCTTGAAGGCGGAACCCTTGATGATGGGGGTGGTGTCGCCGGGGAACTTGTAGAAGTTGAGGAGGTCGCGGACTTCCTGCTCGACGAGCTCGATGAGCTCGGCGTCGTCGACGAGGTCGATCTTGTTGAGGAAGACGAGGACGTTGGGGACGCCGACCTGGCGGGCGAGAAGGACGTGCTCGCGGGTCTGGGGCATGACGGAGTCGGGCGCGGAGACGACGAGGATCGCACCGTCCATCTGCGCGGCGCCGGTGATCATGTTCTTGATGTAGTCGGCGTGGCCGGGGCAGTCGATGTGCGCGTAGTGGCGCTTGGTGGACTGGTACTCGAGGTGGCGGGTATTAATGGTGATACCGCGGGCCTTCTCCTCGGGAGCGTTGTCGATGTCGTCGTACTTCATCACCTTGTCGCCGAACTTGCGGCCGCAATACATGGTGATGGCGGCACTGAGCGTCGTCTTGCCGTGGTCGATGTGACCGATCGTACCGACGTTCATATGAGGCTTATTGCGCTCGAACTTCTCTTTAGCCATATCCTTCTCCTCCTTGGCTTCGTACCGCCAATAGTGTTCTACATGGGTTCCCGCATTATACAGGAAGCCCCCATCCTGTGCAAGTGCCACAAAGCCCGGTGTCAAGGCCTTTTCCCGGAAAAATCCGGGGGCGCCGGCTCGTAGCGGAGAAAGCGGACCTGCATTTCCGCCCGCCCCGCCGTCGCCGACCGGAGCTGGCCCGCCAGGCCGAAAAGGAGGCGCAGGGGCGCCGCGGCCTCGACCGATTTTCCGCCGCCCGAGTCCGCGATCGACTCCACCCGGCCCGACCGGCCGGCCAGCACGGCCACGGCCTCCCCCAGGAACTCCTCGGGCAGGGACAGCTCGACCCGCATCCAGGGTTCCAGGACCAGGGTGCCGGCGGCGACCAGCCCCTCCCTGGCCGCCAGGGACGCGGCGATTTCCGCGGCGAGCTCGGTCCTGCGCCCCTGGGGCAGGCCGCGTTCCTCGATACGGACACGG